>NZ_CAUFLV010000001.1:0-263948 GCF_959026545.1 uncultured Collinsella sp. | reverse complement strand
GCCTGATCCTCTCGTAGATTTGTTCAAGAAGGTGTTGCCACATCAGCCACATCAGCCACATCACCCAACCTGGTCGCGCGCGACTTCCGCGCCGGCCTGCCGAACTTCCTGTGGCTCACCGACGTCACCGAGTTCCGCCTGCCGGCCCCGGGGCAGCCCAAGGTCTACCTCTCGCCCGTGCTGGACTGCTTCGACGGCGGCCTGGCGTCGTGGTCGATCTCCACCTCGCCCGACGCGGAGCTGGCGAACTCGAGCCTCGCGCGCGCCTGCGCGACGCTGTCGCCGGGCGAGGCGCCCTGGGTCCACTCCGACCGCGGCGGGCACTACCGCTGGCCCGGCTGGATCGCGATATGCGAGGAGCACGGGCTCACGCGCTCGATGTCGGCGAAGGGGTGCTCGCCGGACAACTCGGCGTGCGAGGGGTTCTTCGGCAGGCTCAAGAGCGAGTTCTTCCACTGCAGGGACTGGGGCGGGGTCACCGCCGAGGAGTTCATGGCCAGCCTCGACGCGTGGCTCCGCTACTATAACGAGGAGCGCCCGAAGGAGGCGCTGGGCTGGATGAGCCCGATGGAGTACCGGAGGTCGCTGGGGCTGGCGGCCTAAGGACGGAGGCCCCGGTCTCCAAGATTTCTGCCGCACGCCCAATTTCGGAAGTTTTATCGAGCTGTGCTACCACCTTTGCGTTTTATGCCGCCGCGGATCCCGACTATTGGTCGGCAATTAAAAGCTGAGGGCGCTTGGCGCCTTCGGGCAGAGCGCCGAGGGCGTCCGCAAGGGCGCCCTCTCCATCTTTGTCTATGACGATGTGGTCCACCGCATCGAGTGGGGCGAAGCAGTAGGTGCCGCGCGCATTGAGTTTGCTGGCGTCCATGAGGGCGACGCTGCGCGAGGCGACCCCCGTGGCCGCCGTCTTGATCTCTGCCATTTGCGGAAAGTCCGTCATGAACCCGCGGTTGGCCACGAACGCCCCTGGGCAGATGATGGAAAGATCGGCGTGCAGCGTGCCGAGGGCGGCCATGGTGAGTGGCCCGAAAAGGTAACGGTGCCCTTGGCGCAGCTCTCCGCCGAGCATGATGACCGTGACGCCGGGCAGGCTCTCGTCGATGAAGTCGGCGATGGTGATGTCCGCGGTTATGACCGTGACGCCGCTGCGGATGTCGAGCATGCGGACGAACTCGAGCGCGGTGGTTCCGGAGTCGACGAACACCGTGTCGCCGTCGTGCACCAGCCCTATTGCGGTGCGGGCGATGGCCTGCTTCGCCTCGACGTTGACGTTGATCCGCTGGTCCTGCACGGAAACGGTCAGCCTCTTGTGAAGCGAGACGGCGCCGCCGTGGGTTCGGCGCAGCTTGCCCGCGCTGGCCAGGGCGTCGAGATCCGCGCGCGCGGTGACCGATGAGACGCCGAAGGTCTCGGCGATATCGGCGACCTGCACCGACGAGGTCCGCTCGAGCATGTCCATGATGGCGGCGCGCCGTTCCTCGGCGAAGGTGCGTGAGGCTGTGGCGGACATAGGTGCCCCCTTAGGGAATCGTGTACGAATTGTGCAGATTCCATTTTCTTATATTTTCTTTTAAAGAAGCAAAAGAAGTTTCCATCTCTTTCGTTTTGTCATGAACGCAAGTGGGGGAAGGGGTGCGGAGGCAATCTCACATCTCGCCATCAGGGACCGCGTGTTGTGTTTTCTTGCCAATACCCATCAACATCCCGTGCGGACAGAGCGATGCAGCGGGCACGTGCACGGTGCAGTTTCGTACAATAGGGGCATCAAGTACGTCGGCGATGGGGCCGGCGAATTGCCAAGCGGCGCGGGGGCCATCCCGCCCGTGGAGAAGGGAGCGATCGCTCATGCTCGTAACCACCAAGGAGATGCTGCTCGACGCGCAGAAGAACCACTACGCCGTCGGCGCCTTCAACGTCGAGAACCTCGAGTTCGTCATGGCCGTCCTGGCCGCCGCCGAGGAGACGAAGTCCCCCGTCATCATGCAGACCACGTCCGGCACCATCAAGAAGACCGGCCTCGATTACTTCTACGGCATGGTCAAGGCCGCCGCTGAGCGCGCCTCCGTGCCCGTGGCCCTGCACCTCGACCACGGCGATGGCTACGATCGCTGCATGAAGGCTCTCCGCACCGGCTACACCTCCGTCATGATCGACGGCTCCCACGAGTCCTTCGAGGACAACATCGCCCTCACCAAGCTCGTTGCCGACGCCGGTGCCGCCATGGGCGTTCCGGTCGAGGCCGAGCTCGGCAAGGTCGGCGGCAAGGAGGACGACGTCGAGGTCGAGGGCGAGTCCCCCTACACCGACCCGGTCGAGGCCAAGGAGTTCGTCGAGCGCACCGGCTGCACCTCCCTCGCCATCGGCGTGGGCACCGCGCACGGCGTCTACACCGAGGAGCCCCACATCGACCAGGACGTCGTCAAGGCCATCCGCGCCGCCGTCGACGTGCCGCTGGTCCTTCATGGCACCTCCGGCGTGCCGGACGAGCAGGTCGCCGAGGCCGTCAAGAACGGCATCTGCAAGGTGAACTACGCCACCGAGCTGCGCCAGGCCTACACCAAGGGCTACATGGCCTACATGGCTGAGAATCCCAACAACTTCGATCCCAAGAACCCGGGCAAGGCCGGTGCCGAGGAGATCACCAAGATCGTCAAGATCCGCATGGAGAACCTCGGTTCCGTGGGCCGCGCCTAATCAAACACGCGCATTCCGCGAATCAAATCGACATCCGCAGAGGGAGGGCGGCTTTCGGGCCGCCCTCTTTTGTCACGATTCGAGGTGTCTTTCACGGGTTGAAAGCCGGCTACCCCAGCAGCTTGCGGGCCTCCTGTACGGCGCCGTAGAGGTTGGCGTCGTTTCCGAGCGTCGTGCGGGTGACGCGGGGGAGGGGCATGGCGTCGAGCGGGCCCGTATACGCCCTGCGCTGCTCGACGAGCGCTTCCTCGATCGCCTCGATGAGAACGTCGTGGCAGCTGATGCCGCCGGCGATGGCGAACACATCGGGGTCGAGGACGCATTGCATGTAGGTGAGCGCGCCGCCGTGGTAGATGGTGCCGTCGGGGTCCTCTTCGAAGATAAGGCCCGGAGCGCTCACGCCTACTGCCGCGAATGCTCCGGCATGCGTCTGCGCGATGTCGCAGATTGCCCGGACGACCTCTTCGCTTGAGGAAAACGCGGTCGGCGTGTCTCCCCGGTCGATCATGTTGAAGTCATCGTCGACGAGCGCCCATTTCACGCTGGTCCCACCGATATCCACGCCAAGATACGCACCCATTGCCGTACCCCTTCAGATATGACGATATCCGAAATGTACGCCAAAAGGGCCTCGATACCCGAGGCCCTTTTGGCGAGTCGCTGTATTGGTGGTGTTCTTAGGCTGTGTACTGCTGCATGGGTGCCATGTTGAGCGCAAAGAGCAAGTTGCGAAACGACTGTTCGAGATTCGCGGTCTGGTCACTCGAGCGCTTGAGGGCGGTGGGACCGAGGAGGCCCTTTCTCTGTGTCGGGGGGAAGGAGAAAAGACTTGCACATGTGTGCTGCGACCGGTGCGTCCGGGTCAGCTTGGCATCGTTGGAAGAATGCATGCTCGGACCTCCTCGTCATCCACCAAATACAGCACGCGGGGCATCGCTGCATCGCCCCGGGTGCTGTCCTCATTATTGCCAGCGAGCTTCTCCTTGTTGCCATAAGAAAGTCTTACGAGTCTTTGCCAGATTGATGAATGGCCAGCTCAGCGGAGAAAAATGAAATATAACGCACTGCATGGCGACTGGCCAGCCTTACGCACGCCTTAAGAAATCGACCGTTTACCATGGCGCTTCTGTGGCGGGTCTGTTGGGGAAGTGTGAAGGGGCGTTTGTCGATACATCTCCGCGGGCAGAGTCATGCTCGCAAAGGGGGTCGACTTCATTTTAAGCATCGTGTGGAGTGCGCCATACGGCTGGCAAACCACGTATACTGTTTCGAAGCAAAGCGGCGTGATTGCACATGGCCGCAGCGCAGGACGATTCCTGCGGCTCCCGCACCCTTACGCCTCCAAGAAAGGGGCCGACATGCAGACGAAGTACCAAAAGATGAGCGATGCCGAACTGGCCGATGCCCTTGTGGATCTCAAGGCCCAGGTCGCCGAGGTCAAGGCACGCGGGCTTAAGCTCGACATGGCGCGCGGCAAACCGTCGCCCGCGCAGGTGGACATCTCCCGCCCCATGCTCGACCTCCTGAGCTCCACGGCGGACCTCACCGACGAGGGCGTCGACTGCTCCAATTACGGCTGTTTCGAGGGCATCCCGTCTGCGCGCAAGCTCGCCGGCGAGTTTTTGGGCGTTCCCGCCGAGCAGACCATCGTCCTCGGCTCCTCCAGCCTCAACATCATGCAGGACGTCATCGTCCATTATTGGGAGAAGGGCGTGCCCGGTCACACCCCGTGGCACAAGCTCGAGGGCGTGAAGTGGCTGTGCCCCGCGCCCGGTTACGACCGTCACTTCGGCCTCACCGAGGACCTCGGCATCGAGAACATCCCGGTCCGTATGACCGAGACCGGCCCCGACATGGACGAGGTCGAGCGCCTCGTCGCTTCGGATCCCTCCATCAAGGGCATGTTCTGCGTCCCCAAGTATTCCAACCCCACGGGTGTGACCTACTCCGATGAGACGGTCCGCCGTCTCGCCACCATGGAGTGTGCCGCCCCCGACTTCCGCATCGTGTGGGACGACGCCTACGCCGTGCATGATTTTGCCGAGGAGCCCGAGAAGCTCGCGAACATCTTCGACTTCGCACGCGAGGCGGGCAACGAGGATCGCATTCTCGCCGTCGCATCCACGTCCAAGATCACGTTCCCCGGCGCGGGCATCGCGTTTTTCGGCTCCTCGCCCTCGAACGTCGCGGAGGTCGCCAGCACCCTCAAGGTCGGCCTGATCTCCGCCAACAAGCTCAACCAGCTCATGCACGTGCGCTTTTTGCCCACGCTCGACGCCGTGCGCGAGCACATGGCCAAGCACGCGGAGTTCCTGCGTCCACGCTTTGAGTGCGTTGAGCGCAAGCTCGAGGAGGGGCTAGCGGGTACTGGTTGCGCCACGTGGACTCACCCCAACGGCGGGTACTTCGTGAGCTTCGACGGCCCCGAGGGCTCCGCCAAGCGCGTGGGTGCCCTTTGCAAGGAGCTGGGCGTCACCATGACGCCGGCGGGCGCCACTTGGCCCTATGGCAAGGACCCGCTCGACACGAACATCCGCATTGCGCCGAGCTATCCGAGCGTCGATGAGCTCTCCGCCGCGCTCGACGTGTTGGTACTCGCGGTCAAGCTGGTGAGTGCCGAGTTGGCGAGCGAGGAGCGCGCCTAGATGAGCGAGTCCTTTGACGAGTTTTTCGATGACGAGCAGGAGCTGATGGATGCAGGGGAGACGCTCGAGGGCGCGAACGCTGCATCTGCCGGAGAGCCTGCTGAAGAGTCTGGCCGGGACGGCGGATCCGAGCAGGCCTCCGAGCCCGAGCATGAGCCGAGAACGGAAGCCGGCTCCAATCGCAAGGCCGCTTCGGCATCTGCTGTCCCCACCCGACAGGCTCCTCCGTTTTGGATGGTCTTGGCCATTGCGGGCATCTCGCTTGTCTTGGGCGTGGTGATCGGCTATCTGATCGGCACCTCGGCGACCATAGCGGAGCTGAGCGCGAATGCCGGGCAGTCCGTGAGTGCTTCCGATGACGCGAGCGATGAGGCGTCGCTGTCGATGCCCGAGGGGCATCCCGAGGTCGACGTCGACGAGGAGGGTAACGCCACAGTTGTCGACGATTCGAGCGCGACAGGTGAGACGGACACCCTCTCTCGCGCCAACACGTACTTCGACATGGGCATGGCCGCTATGGAAGATGCCCAGGACGAATCTGCGCAGCAGCAGGCGGCGGATCTGTTTGCCCAGGCAGTTGAGCTCTACGATGAGTACCTCGAGACGACTGACTCTCCGTCCGCCGAGGTCGATCGCGCGATTTGCGTGTTCTACACGGGCGACCACGATGCCGCCATCGCGGATTTGGAAGACCTGGTGGAGCGTGACGACTCCTTCGCTCCGGCATGGGCGAACCTCGGCATGTTCTACGAATCGCACGGGGATACCGCCAAGGCCAAGAAAGCGTATCGTGCCGCAATCGACGCTGCGGAGCAGGATGATACGTATGGCGTCAAGGATTATGCCCAGCAGCGTCTCGACGCGTTGAACGAATAGCGGCGGTGCCCTGGTGCCGCGCGCGATGAAAGGTGATATATGGAACTCATGATTACCACCAACCCGAGCCCTGAGCGCTACGTGGTCTCCGTGGCAGGCGAGATAGACATTTCGAATGCCGACAAGCTCCGCAATGCCATCGACCTGGCTCTGGAGCAGCCTACCGATCGCGTCGAGCTCGATTTCTCCCAGGTCGCGTACATTGATTCGACCGGCATCGGCGTGCTGGTGGGTGCTGCCCACCATGCGTCCGAGCGTGGTCGCGCCTTTGCCATCACGGGAGCCCAGCCCAATGTCGTGCGCGTTGTGCAGTTGCTCGGCGTAGACAAGGACATCGACATCAGCGCTGTGTAAGCGATTGAACGGACCTTGCGTTCTGCAAGGTCCGTTCATCGTGCGGGGGTATACTTAAAAAATTGCCGACACTCGCCGGCGCGCGGTTTGGCGCGTCGGCCATTCGACTGCCCTGGGAGGTATCCCGTGTTAGGAATCGGCTCAACCGAGTTCGTGATCATTCTGGTCTTCGGCTTTTTGCTGTTTGGACCCGATAAATTGCCGCAGATGGGTCACACCATCGGCCGTGCGCTGCGTCAGTTCCGCGAAACGCAGGAGAAGCTGACCGCCGTCGTGCAGACCGAGGTGGTCGACCCCATGGCTGCCGCGGCTAAAAAGCCGATGACGTCCGATGCCGCAGCCTCCTCGCATGACGACGAAGACGCCGATGCGCCCGCCTCCGCCACCGAGCCCGCACGCAAGGAGACTTTCGCCGAGCGTCGCGCTCGTTTGGCTGCGGAGCGCGCGGAGCAGGAGGCTGCCAAAGCGGCAGCCGAAGAGAATGCCGACGCAACTTCTGACGATACCACTTCTGCCTCTGCCTCCGTCGAGGAGCCCCAGGCCGAGACCAAGGAGGAGACGGTCGAGGAGTCCGCGCCGTTGACTACCGAGGACCTCTACGCCCGCCGTCCCCGCAAGCGCAAGGCTGCCGAGGCGACTGAGGCGGCGGACGATTCCGCCACATCCGCCGACGCTTCGAAGGGAGGTGAGCAGTAATGCCCATCGGACCCGCGCGCATGCCGCTCATGGATCATCTTGGTGAGCTTCGCCGTCGTCTCACCATCGTTGTGGCGTCGGTTGTCGCCGCCACGGTATTTATGTACTTCGCCGCACCCACGCTCGTGGATATCCTCAAGGATCCCATCAACGGGTCCCTACAGCCCGGCGAGCAGCTCTCCGTCATGACGTCGCTCGGTGGCTTCTCCATCAAGTTCAACATTGCCGTCAAGGTCGCGCTCGCCATGTGCACGCCCATGATCGTCTGGCAGATCCTTGCGTTCTTCCTTCCAGCCCTGCGTCCCAACGAGCGCAAGTGGGTCGTGCCTACCGTGCTCGTGGCAACGGCCCTGTTCTTTGCCGGCGTGGTGTTTTGCTACCTCTTCATCGCCCCGGCTGCCTTTGAATGGCTGCTTCAGGAGACGCGCTCGATCGGCGCCGCCATGCCGCAGCTTGAGGATTTCATCAACACCGAGCTGCTGCTCATGATCGGCTTCGGCGTATCGTTCGAGCTTCCGCTCATTGTGTTCTACCTCGCGGTATTCCATATCGTGCCGTACGCCAGCTTCCGTGGGGCCTGGCGCTATGTCTATGTGATCATGCTCGTGGTCTCGGCGTCCATCACGCCCGACGCATCGCCCGTGACGCTGATCTTCATGTACGCGGTCATGCTGTCGCTTTACGAGGTCGCCCTGCTCGTGACCCGTTTTGTTGTGGTCGCGCGCGATGGCAAGGCAGGCCTTACCGAGAGCCGCCTGGGCCTGTTCGGCGACGATGAGGACGACGAGGAGTAGCGCACGCGCGCCCATGGAACATGCATGAGATCGGCATCGTCAATGGCATACTCAAGACAGTGATCGACACGGCGCGCGAGGCAGGTGCTTCGCGCGTCGTTTCCGTTAAACTGCGCATCGGTGACATGTGCGAGGTCGTTCCCGAGTCGCTCGATTTTGCCTGGGAGGTCTTTCGGGAGGATGACCCGCTCACAGGTGAATCTGAGCTCGAGGTGGAGGATGTCCATCCCCGCAGCCGCTGCCTCGCGTGCGGTCATGAGTTTGACCACGACCGGTTCCACCTGCGCTGCCCTGCATGTGGGAGCCCGCAGACGCGCCTGTTGCAGGGACGGGAGCTCGACATCGTGTCAATGGAAGTCGAAACCGACGACGATTTCCAATTGGGGACGTAGTCGTTTTGGAAATCGTTTGGGAAAAACGGGGATAGAGTCGGAGCGAAAACAGGGAAGAGGACTTCATGGCGGAGAAAACGATCGATATTGCACAGCCGGTGCTTTCGCGCAACGAGCGCATCGCTGATCGCTTGAGAACGCGTTTCTCGGAGTCGGGGGTGTTTGTGGTGAACGTCCTTTCGAGTCCCGGATCTGGCAAGACCACGACCATCTTGGCCTCCAGTGAGCGACTGCGCGCTGCGGGTCTTACCTGTGCCGTTATCGAGGGTGACATTGCGTCCGACGTAGATGCCTTAGCGTGCAAAGATGCCGGCATGCCGGCCATCCAGATCAACACCGGCGGTCTTTGCCACCTTGAGGGCAACATGATCGAGCAGGCGGTCGACGCGTTCGATACAAGCGTGGGCCTGCAGGATATCGACGTGATCTTTATCGAGAACGTGGGCAATCTGGTATGTCCCGTCGACTTTGACCTAGGTGAAAACCTGTCGGTTATGATCCTCTCGGTTCCCGAAGGCGATGACAAGCCGCTCAAGTACCCGGGCATTTTCCAGCATGCTGGAGCCCTGCTGCTCAACAAGGTCGATGTGGCGGCTGCCTTCGACTTCGATCTTGCCGAATACAATCACGTTCTCGATGATTTGAACCCCACCGCCCCCCGTTTTGAGGTGAGCGCTCGACATGGACAGGGCATGGACGCCTGGTGTGACTGGCTGCTGGCTCAAATCGCGAACAAAGCGTCGCGCGCTTAAAAGCACCAGCTAGGACTCTCGGAATCACCCGTGCCCGTCCATATCCAACCTCGCTTGTCCTTACCGGCCCGCGTTCTTCTGCGCACCCGCCCGCAGCTGCCGCGCTGAAGAGCCTTCAACGTGGGCTTTTCGCGCTGTGGTCAGAACTCGTGTACACTGACCCCACACCATATATAGATACCGCCGGAAGCCCGTTGGGCACGCCGGTTCGCGCACACCAAAAAGGAGCCCGACGTGAAACTCGTCGTTGCAGAGAAGAACATCGCCGCGCAAAAGATCGCGCAGCTGCTGTCCGATGCCGGCGCGCCCAAGGCCGATAAGGTCTACAACACGCAGGTCTACCGCTTCAAGGTCGACGGTGAGGACTGGGTCTCGATGGGTCTGGCGGGACATATCTTGGCGCCCGATTTCCCCGAGGAGATCCTCTTCGACAAACAGATGGGCTGGTACGGCGTCTCGCCCGATGGCGAGGTCCTGCCGGCGGAGGTGCCCGACGGCCTGGCCCGCCCGCCCTACGATACCAAGCGCAAGCCTTTCCTACCCAACGGCATCTCCATCAAGGGCTGGAAGGTCGAGAGCCTTCCGTACCTCACGTGGGCGCCCATTGTGAAGCTTCCCGCGGAGAAGGAGATCATCCGCGTTCTCAAAAATCTCGCCAAGAAGGCCGACGAGGTCATCATCGCCACGGACTTCGACCGCGAGGGAGAGCTCATCGGCTCCGACGCCCTCAACATGGTGCGCGAGGTCGCACCCGAGCTGCCCGCCCGCCGCGCGCGCTATTCGGCGCTCATCAAGGGCGAGGTGACCGAGGCCTTCGCGAACCTCGTCGAGCTCGACCAGGACCTCGCTGACGCCGGCGAGTCGCGCCAGTATATCGATCTCATTTGGGGTGCGGTGCTCACGCGCTACCTCACGCTCGCCAAGTTCGGCGGCTTTGGCAACGTGCGCTCCGCCGGTCGTGTGCAAACTCCCACGCTTGCCCTGGTAGTCGAGCGCGAGCGCGAGCGCATGGCGTTCGTTCCCGAGGACTATTGGCAGATTCGCGGTGCGGCAGAGGCCCACGGGCAAGAGTTCAAGATCGCCCACACCACGGCACGCTTTACGGACAAAGCGGCGGCTGAGGCTGCGTTCGCACACGTCGACGGCGCTACGACGGGTACTGTCGTCGCCATGGCCAAGCGCAGCCGCAAGCAGCAGCCTCCGGTGCCGTTCAACACCACGGCGTTGCAGGCCGCGGCAGCGGCGGAGGGCATCAGCCCCGCCCGTACCATGCGCATCGCCGAGTCCCTCTACATGAGTGGCTTCATCTCCTACCCCCGCGTGGACAACACGGTGTATCCCAAGACGCTCGACATCGAGGGGATCGTGAAGGGCCTCGCGTCCGGCACGCCGGCACTCGCGCCTGTGTGCAAGAAGGTTCTCGCCGGGCCTCTCACGCCTACGCGCGGCAAAGTCGAGACTACCGACCACCCGCCGATCCACCCCACGGGCCAGGGCGATCCCACCACGCTCGACGGCGGTCAGCTCAAGCTCTACAACCTCATCGCCCGGCGCTTCCTAGCGACCCTCATGGGCCCTGCGACCATCGAGAACACCAAGCTGTCCATTGATGTCGCAGGCGAGCCCTTCGCCGCGAGCGGTGACGTGCTCGTCAAGGCGGGCTTCCGCGAGGCCTACCCCTACGGACTCAAGCGCGACGAGCAGCTCCCCGTGCTAGCCGAGGGCGACGTCATCGACGTGCGCGACATCAAGCTCGAGGCCAAGCAGACCGAGCCGCCCGCGCGCTACAGCCAAGGCAAGCTCGTCCAGGAGATGGAGAAGCGCGGACTCGGTACCAAGTCCACGCGCGCGAGCATCATCGAGCGCCTGTATACCGTGCGCTATCTCAAGAACGACCCCATCGAGCCCAGCCAGCTCGGCATCGCCATCATCGACGCGCTCTCCGAGTTCGCCCCGCGCGTGACCACGCCCGATATGACCGCGGAGCTCGATGCCGACATGACCAAGGTCGCCGAGGGTAAGGACACCCAGGACCACGTGGTGGACCACTCCCGCGCCCTGCTCGCCGGCATGCTGGATGCGCTCATCGAGCACAAGGACGACCTGGGCGAGGCCATCTCCGACGCCGTCACCGCCGACGCCCGCGTGGGCGCCTGCCCCAAGTGCGGCAAGGACCTGGTCATGAAGACGAGCGCCAAGACCCGCGGCAGCTTCATCGGCTGCATGGGTTGGCCAGACTGCGACGTGACCTACCCGGTGCCCTCCGGTGTGAAGGTGAGCCCGCTCGAGGGCGAGGCCGCCGTGTGCCCCGAGTGCGGCGCGCCGCGCATCAAGTGCCAACCCTTCCGCCAGAAGGCCTACGAGCAGTGCGTGAACCCCAAGTGCCCCACCAACTTCGAGCCCGATCTCAAGGTGGGGGAGTGCTCGGTGTGCGCTGAGGCCGGCCGCCACGGCGACCTGATCGCCCACAAGAGCGAGAAGAGTGGCAAGCGCTTCATCCGCTGCGAGAACTACGACGAGTGCGGCGTGAGCTACCCGCTGCCGGCTCGCGGCAAGCTCTCGGCCACCGGCGAGGTCTGCGAGCATTGCGGCGCACCCGTGGTGGTGGTCGGGACCGCGCGCGGCCCGTGGCGCATCTGCGTGAACATGGACTGCCCCGGCAAGGAGAAGAAGCCCGCCCGCGGTAAGGCGGGGGCGAAGAAGCCGGCGGCGAAACCAGGCACCAAGAAGTCCGCCGCAAAAAAGGGCGCTGCTGTCAAGAAGCCCGCCGCGAAGAAGACAACGAAGAAGGCGTAACCTTCAAAACGCCTCAAAACCTCAAATCGCTCTCTATCCCGGGTGGCATAAGCCGCCCGGGACTTTTATCCCGGGTCACCCTAATCGCCATGCTCACGGTGCTCATAAAGCGGTTCATATGCGACGGTGGACTCCACCTCGCCGTGTACAGGCCCGTTCCCACCGCGACGCAATTCTCGTCCGAGACGGTGGCGCGCTATCAGCGCATCTCGTGGACGATGAGTTCCGGCGCAACCTCATCGAGGTGCAGGTGCCGCTCGAAGCGTCTGCACCGATAAAATGGCTAAAAAATACCGTTTTGTATCGCAGGGGCAGTTGACGGCGCTCATTTCGGCACAAATGCGCCCTGTTACGGGGCGCGTCGCGCCGCGTGAGCGGCGCGCGGGTCTCCCTCGCTCACCTGAGCTGCGCCTTTGTTTCCCTGGGATTCCCACGCTCGGGCAGGCTCCGAAGCAAGGCGATACAAAACGGTAATTTTTAGCCAGTTTGCTGACTTTTGCATGACGCGCGCCACTGGTTAGCTCTTTGCGAGCCAGTCCGCGGGTGCAATCCGTCGCCGTTTTACGCCGGTTCGTCTCCGAACGCCGATGCGTGCCCTATACTCAGATTACTGTTGCGACTATTGCTGACATGTACGGTTCTACTGCTGCCTTTGCAAGGTAACTAGTGGCATGGCAGTGCGGTAAGCGACAGGACTCCCGTCGATGCGCATTCAAGGCAGATTCCACGCGAGAGAATGGATATCGACCTGTATCGATGTTTATCTGAGAAACACCGGGCGCGGTATGATGGATGCTCGTTTGGTTCACACGAGGGGCGTTATCTATGACACCAGGCCTGTTCATATCTGTTGAGGGCATTGACGGCTGCGGTAAGTCCACGCAAGCCGGCCTGTTAGCGCGTGCGCTTGAGCTCACGGGGCGCGATGTGTTGCGTCTGCGTGAACCCGGTGGCGTGGCTATCTCCGAAAAGATTCGCGCGATTCTGCTTGATCCAGCCAATGCCGAGATGGGCGACGTTTGCGAGCTCCTGCTCTACGAGGCCGCACGCGCGCAGCTCGTGCATCAGGTGATCTGCCCTGCGCTCGCCGCCGGTCGTGTCGTG
The DNA here is from genome assembly GCF_959026545.1 of uncultured Collinsella sp. Taxonomy (NCBI): domain Bacteria; kingdom Bacillati; phylum Actinomycetota; class Coriobacteriia; order Coriobacteriales; family Coriobacteriaceae; genus Collinsella; species uncultured Collinsella sp. Next base: position 250,842 of record NZ_CAUFLV010000001.1, on the reverse strand, counting down.
ATGTGTGACCGTTTCTACGACTCCACCACAGCCTATCAGGCCTTTGCTGATGGGCTCGAGCGCGCGATGGTTGCCCAGGCAAACGAGCTGGCGGTCGATGGCTGTCATCCGGATCTCACGCTCGTGTTCGACCTTCCGGTTGAGGAGGCTCTGCGTCGTCGCTCGGGGCGAGATGGGGCAGAGGACCGTCTCGAGCTCAAGGGCCTTGAGTTCCAGCGTCGCGTTGCCGAGGGGTTTCGTGCCCTCGCCGAGGAGGAGCCCCGCCGCGTGAAGCTCGTCGATGCCACTCATTCCGTTGCGGGGGTGTTCGAGAACGTTGTGCGCGAGCTACGCGCAGCGGGCCTTGACGTTTCTGATGAACACGTCGCCGCGGCGCTAGCCGAGATGGATGGAGCGAACGAGAGCACCCTGTTGCCTTCCACGTCTACTGGGGAGGTCTGCTGGCAATGATCAAACAGCCTGTATCTACCGGGGAGGTCCGCTAGCCATGTCGGATCACCTCGCTCCCAACAGCCTCCTCGCCAAGCTCGATACGCAGCCGCGCGTGCGCGACTTCCTCGCGCGCGCCGTGGCCAGTGGTCGCGCGAGCCACGCCTATCTGTTCCTGGGCTCGCCCGGTTCGGGCAAGCTCGACGCCGCCTGGGCGTTGGCTCAGGCGCTCCTGTGCGCTGAGGAGGCCATTCCAGGTGCTTGCGCGGCTTGCGACGACTGCGTCCGCGTTGCTCGCCGCACCCACCCGGACGTGCACTACTACGCGCCCGAGTCCGCGACGGGCTACCTCATCGCCCAGACGCGCGACTTGCTCGAAGACGTCGCGCTTTCGCCCATCCGCGCCAAGCGTAAGGTCTACATCATCGATCGTGCCGAGCAGCTTCGCGCGAACACCGCGAACGCCCTGCTCAAAACGCTCGAGGAACCGCCGGAGAGCGTAACGTTCATCCTGTTGGGCACCAGCTCGGACGTCATGCTGCCCACCATCGTCTCGCGTTGCCAGTGCGTGCCGTTCCGCCCGCTGTCCACCGACGAGTCCACGACCGCAGTTGCGCGCGCCACGGGCCTGCCGCCTGCGCGCTGCCGCATGGCAGTGGCGGTTGCCGGCAGCCCTGCCCGTGCGGTGGAGTTCCTCAAGTCCGCCGATCGCCAAGCGGCCCGTCGTGCCATGGTCCGCGCGGTCGATGCGCTTGCCCACGCGGACGAGGCAGACATCCTCGCCTCGGCAAAGGAGCTCATGGGGGCCATTCACGCGCCTCTCGCCGAGGTCAAATCGACCCAGCAGGCCGTGCTCGAGCAAAATCAGGATTACCTTTCCCGTGGTGCTTTAAAGCAGCTGGAAGACCGCAACAAGCGCGAACTGAACGCCCGGGAGCGTTCGGGTATCATGGAAGCGCTGGCAAGCGTGCGCTCGCTGCTCCGTGACGTGCTTATACGGCTCGAAGACGCGCAGGACGCTCCCGTCAACGACGACGTTCGCGATGTGGTCGAGCGCATTGCCTCGGACACGACGACGACCGGGGTGACCCTCGCCCTCGACGCGGTTTCGTTGGCGGAGACGCGCATTGCCCGCAACGTAACTCCCCAGCTGGCCATCGAGGTCATGCTCTTCGATATCAGGAAGGCGCTCAAATGCCCGTAGTTGTTCCCGTCAAATTCGCGTTCGCCGCGCGCGAGTTGTGGTTCGATCCCCGTGGCCTCGACATCCTCGAGGGCGATCACGCCATCTGCACCACCGAGCGCGGTACAGAGATCGGCCTTGTCACGGCCGACCCCTTTGAGGTCGAGCCGGAGGAGCTCGCCGCACCGCTCAAGCCCGTGGTTCGTATCGCCACCGATGCCGACCTCGACCGCGCCGACGACCTTGCCGACGCCGGCGAGGACGCCATGTTCGACTTCCGTCGCCTGGTGGAGAAAAACGGTCTCGACATGAAGCCTGTGGGCGTCGAGTACCTGTTCGGCGGGGAGAAAGCCGTCTTCTACTTCGCTGCCGAGGACCGCGTGGATTTCCGCCAGTTGGTCAAGGACCTCTCCGCCCATTTCCACGTGCGCGTGGACATGCGCCAGATCGGCGTGCGTGATGAGACCCGCCTGCAGGGCGGGTATGCGACATGCGGTCAGGAGCTGTGCTGCACCCGCTTTGGCGGTCAGTTTGAGCCGGTTTCCATCCGCATGGCCAAGGAGCAGGACCTGCCGCTCAATTCCGCCAAGATCTCGGGCGTGTGCGGCCGCCTTATGTGCTGCCTGCGTTATGAGTTCGAGGCCTACAAGGACTTCAAGAGCCGCGCCCCTAAGAAGAAGACGCTTATCGACACCCCGCTGGGCAAGGCGCGCATCATGGAGTACAACACCCCGCGCGAGCAGCTGGTGCTGAGGCTCGAGAACGGCAAGGTCTTCCGTGTCGACCTCGCCGACATGTCCTGTACCGACGAGAACAAGGAGCGCTGCGAGAGCCAGGGCTGCGCGTGCCGCCCCGACTGCGTAACGCGTGACGTCCTCGAGCGTCTTGAGTCGCCTGAGCTCGCCCTCGCCCTCATGGAGCTCGATCGCCAAAATGGCATCGATGTCGGCGATGGCCTCGACCGCGCCGACCGCATCGTCGCTTCCGGTCCGACTCCGCGCCGCAAGCGCATGCGTGAGGAGGAGGCGGCAAAATTTGAGAGTGCGAGCTCCGGCAAGTCTGGTCGAGGCCGCAAGGGTGCTTCCAGCGCTGCGCCCGCCAAGGGCAAGGGCCAGGATCGCCCTGCTTCCGCCGATGAGGTCCCGCCGCGCCGTCGCCGTCGTCGCTCGTCCGCAGGCGAGGAGAGCGTTCAGGCCGCTCCCGCCGTGGACGCCTCCGTGTCTGCCGAGGGCTCTGCGGGCGGTCGGCGCCGCAGGCATCGCGCCAGCGATGAAGTAGGTGCCACGTCGCGTGCAGGAGACGCTCGTTCCACTTCGGCGGTGGGAGAGGCAGCTGCGGACGTAGCGCCTGGTCGCAGTCGCCGTCGCAAGCACGTTTCCTCAAACGAGGCTGCACCTCAGCGAAGCGAATCTGCAAACGAGGCCGGTTCGGGCGGGCAGCGTCGCAAGCGCTCCCGCAAGCCCGAGACCCCCTCTGTTGCCGATCAGCTTGCCGAGGGCAACGTCAAGGTTCAGCGCCGTCGTCCGGGTGATGGGGGAGGTACAGAGGCGCAAAACCGTTCCGCCGGCTCTTCTGGCAACGCTGAGGATGCGCCCAAGAAGCGCCGCCGCCGTTCTCGCCGCAAGCCCAAACAGGATGGGGCGGACGGCTCCGATTCTGCGGCACCGCGGACCGAATAGGTGTGTGCCTGCTCAACAGGCGCGCACGATGGAACGGCACGCCCTCCCTCGTCAACACGGGGGAGGGCTTTTTGATGCGTCGTGTCGGGATTGTGCAAGGTGGAGGCGATCGCACGGGCGAGCGCGTGACAGGGTTTCTGCGGGGGCTTGCCGAGCAAACGTTGGAGCTGCTTTCGCCCACGCGCTGCGCGGGTTGCGAGGCCCCTGGTGCCCTGGTGTGCGATGCCTGCCTGCGGGACATGGTGCGCATTAATCCCATGCACGCCTGCACGCGATGCGGAGCTCCGTATGGGAGCTTGCTTTGTACGGAATGCCAAGGGGAGGTGGTCGAGCTCGACCGGTGTCTTGCCGCCGTGGTGTTCGATGGGCCTCCCGCACGTATCGTCCGTGCGTACAAGGACGGGGGAGAACGGCGGCTATCCACCGAAATCGCGTGCATCATGCACCGTGCCGCGCGCGAGGCCGAGCTCACGGTGCCCGCACGGTACGGAGGGCTGCTTTCGCGGGTGGACGCGGTGACGTTCGTCCCCGTGACCTCATCGGCATACCGACGCCGCGGATTCGACCACATGGAGGCTATCGCCCGCGATTTTGCGGATGCGAGTTGCCTACCGCTCATCGATGCCCTGGTGAAACACGGCTCGCTCGACCAGCGAGAATTGGCGCGCGAAGAAAGACTTGCTCGCTCACGAGGGCAATACGAGGTGGTCGCTCCGGTTGGTGGTATGCGGGTCCTGCTGCTGGACGACGTCATTACCACGGGCGCCACCATGAACGCCGCCGCCCACGCGCTCAAATGCGCCGGAGCCGCGCGTGTAGACTGCCTTGCATTCGCCCGCGTGTGGTGATGTGTAAAAATGCACCCGTCCCCTTTTACACACCCCTTGCAACCTGCGGTATAATGCCGCGAAGTTCCTTCCAGGCTGTGGTTGCGGGAGCGCGCGAGCGAAAAACGCCGCGCGCTTCCTAGTCCAAGACAGACGCGGTCAAAGGGATCCACGTAAGCCGAAGCGTGCGCGCGGAGGCGATCATGGCGCGTCCTAGAGGTCAGTCGCACCGTCCGTCCTACTTGTTTTTGAGGCAATAGTGCCTCGCGGGCGAGCGGGCTAGTCGTGATGCCGCCGCGGCGGTTGAGCAAACGTCCCAGTGCGCAGGTGTGGGGTCAAAAACCAGGTCAGCTGGGGGAACATCGATGGAAAACGCCTGCGCGCGGATGCGTCAACGTGTGCTCGCAGGCGAGGCAGGGATGTTGGGTCGAGTCGGGGGCGAAGATGGTGCGCAGTATGGTGCGGCGGAACTGGGCAAAGGGCGGCAGGTCGTGGAGCGTGTTGCTCGCGGCGGGAGCATGCGCGTGTGCGCTGACCCTCGGCCTGAGCGGCTGTGTGTTCACCACGCCGCCGCGCGCCGAGGTGAAGCGAGATCGTGTCGAGTCCTCACTTACCTCGAGCGACTTAGTGAACGAGGGGTATCTGACCGTTGCCATGGATACCACCGAGGCTCCCCAGGCGATGATCGAGACGGATGGAACGCCGTCGGGCTATTACGCCGACGTCGCTCGTGCGCTCGCCGAGCGCCTGGGCCTCGACCTCAAAGTCGTTTCCTCCGCCGATGCCCCGGGAACCCTTTCCGATGGCGAGGCCGATATCTTTCTCGGCGGCAAGTCGACCGACGATGACGAGGAGATCGTCATTGCCGGGAATCTGCTCGAGGATGGCTCGTCCCTGTTCGTGCGCAATGAGGACGGCTCCCTTGAGTCACCCGCGCTCGACGCAGACTCCCTTTCCGGCGCGGTGATCGCCGTCCAGGGGGATTCCGCCTCACAGGACGCGCTGGTGCGCGGCGGCGTAACCGCGACGTTCAAGACCTGCTCAAATGTGAACGAGTGCTTTGAAGCCCTCGGTTCCGGTGAAGTAGAATACGTCGCCTGCGATGCGACTGCCGGCGCATATCTCGCCCGCGCCTATCCGGGAACCGTCTTTGTGGCGACGCTGGGCTCGCTCACTTCGTACGGGCTCATCCTGCCGGCAGACGGGGGCAACCTCGCCAGCGCCGTTGAGGACGCACTCGCCGCCATCGAGAGCGATGGCACGCTCGATGCCATATATCGTTCCTGGTACGGGTCTCTGCCTTTTGGTCTTTCAAACGAGCAACTCGCCGGACTCTCGGCTTCCACTGATGGTGCCTCCGAGGACGAGGCGGTCGACTCTGGGGAGGATGGAGAGCTGGTGATCGAGGGCGACCTCAACGCACTCGACTAGCCGCAAACGGACCCTCTCGGCGCGACAATTCGGCAATCGGTTTACATGCTCCAGTCAACGGGAGTGCGACGGACTCGCGTGTGGAAGTGCCAATCTTGGGTACAACAAGGACATGGCCCTATCCCCGGATAGATTGGAAACACGTATGGATATCAAGGTCTCCGGTCGCAAAACGACGGTAACCGATGCGCTGCGTGCCCATGTCGATGAGAAGATCGGCGAATCCCTCAAGGTGTTCGACATCGAGCCCATGACCGCCGACGTGGTCTTGCGCTACGAGAAGAACCCTTCAAATCCCAACCCCGCCATCGTCGAGGTCACCGTTCGCGCCCGTGGCTCCGTGATTCGCGTTGCCGAGCATGGTGCGGACATGTACGCCGCCATCGATTTGGCGGCAGACAAGGTCACTCGCCAACTGCGCAAGTTCAAGACGCGCGTGGTCGACAATCGCCAGCAGGGTCTGTCCGCTGCTGACGTTGCGCCCGTTGAGCCCGTTGCCGACTTGGCCGACCTACTCATTCCCGAGGATGACGACGAGCAGCTCGTCCGCGTCAAGGAGATCGAGCTCGCCCCGATGACCGAGGAACAGGCACTCGTTCAGACCGATCTGCTTGGCCATGATTTCTATGTGTTTGAGAACAGCACGACGGGTTTGGTCAATGTGGTGTATCACCGTAAGAATGGTGGATACGGCATTATCAAGCCCAAACTTGAGGTAGAGGGCGAGTAAAATAGCATCCATTGCATGATTTGGATGGCGGTCATCCCATGTGGGTGGCCGCCACTTTGTTGCGAAAGGCATGCACATGGAAAAAGCTCCCGTCGCGATCGAACGTCCCGGCAAGTGCCGAATCGTCATCGATACGTGCGCTGACCTCTCGCCGGAGGTCGCTGCGACGCTCGACGTGGATATCTTGGGATTCCCCTACATCCTCGACGGTGAAGAATTCACCGACGACATCTGGACATCGATTACCCCCAAGGAGTTCTACGACAAGCTCCGCGCAGGTTCCAAGGCGTCGACATCCGCCGTCTCGCTCGGTCGTTACATCGAGTTTTTCACGCAATGCGCCGAAGAGGGGACGCCCACGGTGTACCTGTGCTTTACGAGCGCCCTGTCATCGAGCTACAACTCCGCGTGTCGGGCAGCCGAACAGGTGCGCGCGGAGCATCCCGATTTCGAGCTGTACGTCGTCGATAATGCTTTGCCGTGTTCGTGCGGCGAGCTGCTCGCCATGGAGGCTGTGCGCCAGCGTGCCGCGGGCTTGAACGCTCGCCAGCTCGCCGATTGGGCGGACGAAGCCAAGACATACGTCCACGGGTACTTTACGCTCGACGGGCTTGATGCCCTCGCTGCCGGTGGTCGCATTCCTCCTGCCGCCGCATCGCTCTCGTCCAAGCTGGATATCAAGCCCGAGCTATCCTTCGATCTTGCGGGCTCGCTATCGCTCATCGGCGTGAACCGCGGACGCAAGAAGGCGCTTAAGTCGCTTGTCAAATCGTTTAGGGAGAATTACGAGCTCGATCCCACGCTGCCCCTGACGATCGTATCGTCCGATGCCGAGAAGGACGCTGACTGGCTTGAGGCCGCCGTTCGTAAGGAGCCCGGTTGTGAGGACCTCACGATCTTGCGCGGATCGGTGGGGCCCACCATCGGTGCGCACGTTGGGCCGGGGATGGTGGCACTCGTCTTTTGGGGCAAGAACCGCGCCGAGAAGATATCGCTCACCGACCGTATTGCCAACCGCGTTCGCGGCGAGTAGCCCTCGCCACTATTCCCAAATGGCACACCCAAAAACATTGTTGAAAGACAGCCCTGTGAAGGAGTCGAGATATGTCTAAGAAGCTCAAGGTCGCGTTCATTGGTACCGGTATCATGGGCGCGCCCATTGCCGGCCACATCATGGATGCCGGCTATCCGCTCACCGTTTTCAACCGCACCAAGACCAAGGCAGAAGGTCTCATTGCCAAGGGAGCCACATGGGCGGATTCCCCGGCCGAGGCGGCCAAGGATGCAGATGTCGTCTTCACCATGGTCGGCTTCCCCACCGATGTTGAGGAGATCTACCTCGCCGGCGACGGCCTGCTTGCGACCGCCAAGGATGGGGCGTACCTCATCGACCTCACCACGAGCGCGCCCGAACTCGCCCGCGATATCGCCGGGGCCGCCGAGGTCTGCGGCAAGCACGCCTTCGACTGCCCCGTGACGGGAGGGGAGGGCGGCGCGATCGCCGGTACGCTCACGGCCATCGTGGGCGCGACCGAGCGCGACATCGAACCCGTTCGCGCGGTGCTTGAGACCTTCACCAGCAAGATTTTCTGCTTTGGCGGCGCGGGTAAGGGCCAGGCCGCAAAGCTCTCCAACCAGGTCGCACTTGCCAGCTCCATGGTGGGCATGGCCGACGCGCTGTCCTTCGCGCAGCAGAACGACCTCGACGTCGAGCAGGTCCGCGAGATGATCTGCTCCGGTACCGGTAGCACCGGTGCCATGATGGCTCTTGCCCCCAAGGCGCTCGATGGTGACTACAAGCCCGGTTTCCTGGTGGAGCACTTCCTCAAGGATCTGGGCCTTGCCCTCTCGGTTGCCGAAGAGAAGGAACTCGCGCTTCCCGGCGCCGACACCGCCTTCACCCTCTACGATATGCTCGACGCGATCGGTGGCGGGCGCATGGGCACCCAGGCGATCACCCTGCTGTACCAGGAGGAGGCGGATGCCGTGGCCGCCGGTCTGGACTGGTCGCTCTACACGGCAGCCCACGAGCACGACGAGGGCTGTGATTGCGGCTCCGATCACGATCACGAGGGGCACGGCCACGAGTGCTGCTGCGGCGGCGAGGGTCACGGCCACGGTGAGGGCCACGAGTGCCAGTGCGGCCATGGGCACGGCGAGGGTCACGGCCACGGTGAGGGCCACGAGTGCCAGTGCGGCCACGGCCACCACGAGGAGTAGGTGAAGATGCCGGCAGATTGGGCATTCGCCATCGTCAATGTATTGGTGTTCGGCTTTGCCGTCTACATTGGCTTCTTGCTCGGAGACGGCTGGGGCAAGCGCATCGTCACTGCCAAGGCCTACTGGCTCTGCAATCTCGGGATGCTCGTGGGTGTGGTGCTCTTGGTGACCCTCGTTGCGGTACCGCTTATCCAGGTGTGCGCCATGGGTGTGCTCGCGGGGGCAATCGCTGGGCTCAAGATGGGTTTTGGTGAGTCCGTCGGTCCCTGGAAGTGGCTTGATAACTTTATGGATGTCAACCGCCGTCATCGAAAGGTTGCCGAGAAGGGTAACGGCGAGGCGTATCGTCGCCGTCGTAAGACTGGCGAGGCGGGCCCCGACCTCATCTCGGTCGACAAGAAGGGCGCTTCCACCCGTGAATAAGCGCTCTGCGCTTTTGATAGTGTCGCGTTAGTTGGATAAGAAAGATACGAGGTATGCACATGGCAGAAGATTCCGCCGTCGAACTGACCCCCGAGGAGGCCGCGCGCCTTGCAAGCGTCGAGGGGAGCGCCGACGCCCTCTCCGCCCTCATTGAGGACCTGTCGAGCTCGAGCCGTCGTACGCGACAGCTTGCCGCCCGTGTGGTCAACCTGCTCGCCCAGCGCGACCCCGCACTCCTTGTGCCCTGCATTGAGCAGCTCATCGACGCGCTGTACCGCCCGGAGGCTCAGACCCGTTGGGAGATTCTCGACGCATTGACCCTGCTCGCCCCCGAGCACGCAAAGGAGTGCGGAGCCGCCTACGAGGGTGCCGAGTCGGCCCTGTTCGACGAGATCTCCGCCCCTCTACGCTTGTCCGCCTTCCGTTTCCTGACGGTGTGGGGCGCTACGGAGCGCCGTCGTTCCGAGAAGGTCTGGCCCATCATTGACGAGGCGATCCAGTGCTACCACGGTGACCTTGAGTACCGCGACATGCTCGCCCTGTTGTTCGCCTTTGCACACGGGCAAATCGCCGGCACCGTCGCCGCCGAGCTCGCCGGTCGCCTGCAGTTCGATGCCGAGAACGGCAAGGGGAGCTATCTGCGCGTGCGCTCGCGCGAGATATACGATGCGCTGGTTAAGCGCTTCAAGCTCGACAACCCGCAGAAAAAGGCCCGTGCCAAGAAGAGCGAAGCCGACGATGAGGACGAGGAGTAGACCATGGCCCACGATGTTGTGTTGATTCCCGGTGACGGTATCGGCCCCGAGATCACGAGCGCCATGCGCCGCGTGGTCGAGGCGACTGGCGTTCAGATCAATTGGAATGTGCAGAACGCCGGCGCCGGTGTGATGGATGAGTTTGGCACCCCGCTGCCCGAGCACGTCCTCGAGGCGGTGCGCGCCACCAAGGTCGCCATCAAGGGGCCCATCACCACTCCCGTGGGCACGGGTTTCCGCAGCGTCAACGTCGCCCTGCGCAAGGAGTTCGACCTGTACGCCTGTGTGCGCCCCTGCCTGTCGCAGCCCGGCGACGGCTCGCGCTACCGCGACGTCGACCTTGTTATCGTACGTGAGAACACCGAGGACCTCTATGCGGGCATCGAGTTTGACGAGGGTGCTCTCGAGGTGCAGAAGCTGAGCGAGCTCGTAGAGGCCTCCGGTCAGAAGACGTTCGCTCCCGATTCCGCCATCTCCATCAAGCCGATCTCCATCGCGCGCTGCAAGCGCATCGTGGAATACGCCTTCGAATACGCCCGTCGCTGTGGCCGCAAGAAGGTCACGTGCGTGCACAAGGCCAACATCATGAAGGCGACCGACGGCCTGTACCTGCGCATCGCGCGCGAGGTGGCCGAGCGCTACCCCGATATCGAGTTCAACGACAAGATCGTCGACGCGACGTGCATGGGCCTCGTCCAGGAGCCGCACGATTTCGACGTGCTCGTGTGCCTCAACCTCTACGGTGACATCGTGAGCGACCTGTGCGCCGGCCTGGTGGGTGGCCTCGGCATGGCCCCGGGTGCCAATATCGGCACCGAGGCTGCCATCTTTGAGCCCACGCATGGCAGCGCACCCGATATCGCCGGCAAGGATATCGCCAACCCCACGGCTGAGATTCTCTCCGCCGCGATGATGCTCGATCATCTGGGAGAGGGCGAGGCCGCCGAGAAGATCCGCGCCGCCGTTCGCGCCACGCTTGCCGAGGGCACGCAGGTTACGGGTGACGTGCAGCGCGCGCTCACCGGCAGCACCGAGGGAGCCGTGGGGACGCAGGCGTACGCCGACGCCGTCATCGCGCATATTTCGTAATACATTGCATCGATAGAAGGGAGCGGACCGCATGGGTCTGGTCATGAAGAAGGACGATTCCGAAGATAACGAGTACATTGACGGCATCGAGGTCATTGGTCAGGGCGAGGGGCCGGAGCCGGAGGCGGATGGTCCGTTCGTGGAGCTGCACGACGGTCCGACTGCAGAGGACATCTCGGGCAAGACCGCGGCGGCGGAGGCCGAGCGCGAGCTCGAAGCCGACCCCGAGCTGCTCGATGCCGCCGATGAGGATGCGGACGTTGAGCTCGATGCGGATTCCGACGGCGTCTCCACAACGAATGGATCTGCGGGCGGTCCGGGTAAGCGTCATAAGCTCTATATCGCCCTAGCCGTTATTGCCGTGGTCGCCGCCGCCATCGTGGGCTATGTGATTGGCTCGGGTGGATTCGGCCAGAAGGGGACGGGTTCCGCCACGCTCACCGAAGACCAGCTCGACACCACCGTCGCCGCCTGGACCATCGACGGCGGCACCCACAAGGTCTCTGCCCGCGAGGCCATCGAGAGCCAGTACAGCCTCGATAGCGTCAAGGGCGATGACGACACCTACCCTGCGCCCTCTGCCGAGGTCATCCTCTCCTATGCCCGCAACCAGGTGCTCCTTGCGGCAGCTGAGAAGCAGGGTCTGACCGTCGACGACTCCGAGCTCGCCGCGGCTGCCGAGCAGTCCCTGGGCACCTCCGATTTCGAGACGATTGCGAGCCAGTATCAGGTCACGGAGGAGCAGGCCCAGGATATCGTTCGTCAGCAGGCGACCATTCAAAAGCTCTACGGCACCATCGTGAAGAATGCTCCCGCCGCTCCAACTGCGCCCGAGGAGCCGGCGGACGGCGATAGCACGACGGCGACCGCCGACTACGCCGCCTATATCCTCGACCTCGCGGGAGATGAATGGGATGAGGAGGCTGGTGCGTGGGCCGACTCCGACGGTACGTACGCTACGGCGTTTAGTGGGGACGACTTTGACGGCCAGACTGCCACCTATGAGCAGGCGCAGAAGGCCTACGCCGCCGCGTATCAGGATTATGCGACTGAGGCCTCTAGCGCCAACCAGGATTGGACCGCGTACGTAAATGGCCTGTTTGCCAAGGCGAATATCACGCTCTATGGTCTGTTCGCTTAGATGTAGAGCCTCCATATGACCGCCCGGATGCCCGGTGCGCCGCTCACGGGTTTGCCCGAGGCGGCCGCCGGGCATCTTGCTATGCTGGGCATATGGTTCCCAAGGTGATCGCACGACTGCAAGATCGCGGTTCAGATCATGCACCCATGGTCCCCGCGCGTTCACCGGGTAAGAAGAAAGGACGACTCATGAGCGAGACGTTTGAGAAGATGACGGCACATTGCAAGCCCACCATGGAGCATCCCGTTGCGATTGTGTTGGGCAGCGGCCTTGGCTCTTTGGGTGAGCGGGTGCGCGTTGTGCGTCATATCCCGTACAGCGACATCGACGGATTTCCCCCCGAGGCGATTCCCGTTGAGGGCCATCGTTTCACGGTGCTCGTGGGTGAGCTCGATGGCGTTCCAGTGGTCGTGTACCCCGGCCGTGTTCATATGTATCAAGGATACGATGCCCTTCAGGTGACGTCCCTGGTTCGTCATGCCCATAAACTGGGATGCCGCAGCATTGTCTTGAGCTGTGCTTCGGGCGCGGTTGGCGACATCGCTCCGGGAACGGTCGGCATCATTAGCGACCAGCTGAACCTCACGGGGCGCAATCCGCTTGCAACGCCCGCCGGCGTCGCGGCAGCCGGACTCGATAGCCCCTTCGTTTCCATGGCGGGCGCGTATTCTTCGTATCTCTCCGGCTTGGCGCGCGAGGCGGCGGCGGAGCTGGGAATGGAACTCGCGGAAGGTGCGTATGCCGGCTTGCTGGGTCCCAACTATGAGACGCCGGCAGAGATCCGTATGCTGGGTGCGCTCGGTGCCGATTACGTGGGTATGTCCACGGTGTGCGAGACGATTATGGCACGTGCGCTGGGCATGGAGGTGCTCGGCATCACGCTCGTGACCAATAAAGCGGGTTGTCCGGGTGGTGGGCATGCCGAAGTGCTCGAGGCGGCGGATGCCGCCGCTGATGCCATGCAGGCACTCGCCCTCGGTGTGCTCGCACGCATGTAGCGTTTCCCCGGGTCGCGGTGCGGTTTGCCTCCAGTGTGTGTCCTAGGCTTTGGGCCTGCTTGCCACTGATGCGGGTCGGCTGGTCTCGACACTTCCTGCGCCGTATTCGTGACTTGCAATGCAATGGCAGATTTTTCTAGGAAGCGGCACTGGGGGCTTGCGTCGCCGACGGTTTCCACGTACTATAAACAACCGTCGGTATGGTCATGCCGTATCGCGCATGGAACCGCCAGCGTAGCTCAGTTGGCAGAGCACCGCTCTCGTAAAGCGGGGGTCACCGGTTCGAGCCCGGTCGCTGGCTCCATTGAAATCAGCAGGTCAGAGGGTATAAATCCTCTGACCTGTTTTGTTTTCCAGCACCTCTGTTGCCCTCAGGAGGGGTGAAATGGGGGTGAAATATTTTTCTAAGGCAATTTTTCGGGAATTCTCGGATTCACATGTCCTTCATCTCTGGAAAGCGGTTTTCAACGCTTTCCACGGCCGAAGGGCTTTGCATCCTGCCCGTAGGCTGTGGGAAGGGTTGAAAACCGTGCTACATGTTTCCTGCTTTAGAATTGAGTCAGGACAGTATTACGGAGGTAACCATGGCAGGGTCTAAGGCAGATGCCGAGGCGTTCGCCAAGCGCTGGGCGGGCAGGGGCGACGAGACGCAGGAGGGCCGCTCCTACTGGATCGACCTGTTTCAGAACGTGCTGGGAGTCGAAGACGCAATCGAGCGTCTGAAGTTCGAGGTTCCCGTGCACACCGACTCCGGCTCGTCCCACGCGGGCTACATCGACGTCCTCATCCCCAGCGCCAGCGCGCTCGTGGAGATGAAGGGCAGAGGCATCGACCTCGACAAGAAGGAGGTCCGTCAGGGACGCGAGGTCACTCCCGCCGAGCAGGGCAGGGGCTACGCCGCCGGCTTGCCGCTCAACCAGCAGCCCCGCTACGTCATCGCTTGTAACTTCCGCGAGATCCGCGTGTACGACCGCAACGTCAACCCCTTGTGCACCGGTGACGAGTACCTGCGCCTCGAGCTGGAGGAACTCCCCAAGAACCTCCCCGCCCTCAAGTTTCTCAACGGGGGGGGGTCAGCTCCTAGGAGCGTCCAACGCGCCGTCTCCATCGAGGCGGGGCGCATCATGGGCCAGATCCACAACGAGATCGCGGGCCTGTACCACGACCCGGACAGCGAGGAGAGCCACCACGCCCTCTCGGTTCTTTGCACCCGCCTCATGTTCCTCATGTTCTGCGAGGACGCGGGGCTGATCGAGCCCGGGCTCTTCCGCGATTACGTTGCCTCTGTCGATGGCGTGCACCTGCGCGGAGCGCTCATCGAGCTCTTCGGGTGGCTCGACACCGACGACGAGGCTCGCAAGCAGGAGTACCCCAGCGAGCTCCTCGCCCGCTTCCCCTACATGAACGGCGGGCTGTTCCGGGAGCGCATCCAGATACCCCAGCTGAACGAGCAGGTTCATTACGAGATCCTGGTCTCCGGCTGTCAGGAGTTCGACTGGTCGGGCGTGGACCCCACCGTTTTTGGCTCCATTTTCGAGGGCGCGCTCAGCCACGACACGCGCCGTTCCGGCGGCATGCACTACACGAGCCCCGAGAACATCCACAAGGTCATCGACCCGCTGTTCCTAGACGGGCTGAAGGAAGAGCTCGACGAGATCCTCGCGAAGCAGAACCCGAGCGCCCGCACCCGAGCCCTGCGCGCCTACCACGACAAGCTGGGGAGACTCACGTTCCTCGACCCCGCGTGCGGGTCGGGCAACTTCCTCACCGAGACCTACGTGTGCCTGCGCAGGCTGGAGAACACGGTCCTCATGGAGCTGCAGCGCGGAGGGCAGTCCGAGATCTCGTTCGAGGAGGCGGAGGAGGAGAGCCCCGTCAAGGTGACGCTCGCCAACTTCCATGGCATCGAGGTAAACGACTTCGCCTGCTGCGTGGCGCGCACGGCGCTGTGGATCGCCGAGAAGCAGGCGGACATCAACACCGCCAAGGTTGTCAAGCGCGTCTACGACGAGCTGCCGCTCAAAGAGTACGGGACCATCATCCACGGCAACTCGCTACGCGTCGATTGGGCCGAAGCCGTACCCGCCGCCGATCTGGACTACATCGTCGGCAACCCGCCGTTCATCGGCTACTCGAACCTCAACGACGCCCAAAAGAGAGACCGAGCCGACATTTTCGGCAAGTCTGGCGGCGTCCTTGACTACGTGGCCTGCTGGTACAGGAAGGCCGCGGATTTTACGCGCGGATCGCACACGCGCTGCGCCTTCGTGTCCACCAATTCCATATGCCAAGGTCAGCAGGTCGAGCCGCTGTGGAGGCCTCTATTTGAGGACGGAGTCTCTATCGATTTTGCCCATAAGACTTTCGTCTGGAACTCCGAGGCTTCCGATAAGGCGAATGTGCACGTGGTTGTCGTTGGCTTTTCCCGGCAAGACAATGTTTCGCCATTGATATTCGATGCGCTAGGGGGGAGAAAGGCAAATCATATTAACGGATACCTCGCAGATGCTCCCAACGTATTTGTTGCAAAGAGCTCTCGCCCTGTATGCAACGTTCCGGGGATGTCCAGGGGCGGTGGTGCTGGCGACTGGGGATTCTTGACGCTCGATGAAGAGGAAGCCAGCCAGCTTCAGAGGGACTACCCGGAGATGCGGAAGTACATCAGGCCGTTTTCCATGGGCGCAGAATTCATTAAGGGCGTCCGGCGTTACTGCCTTTGGTTTGCGGGTGTGTCTGGGGTGGAGCTCAGTAAGCTACCATCTCGAATCAAGGATAGATTCGAAGAAGTTCGTTCTCGACGCGCCGCATCTCCTCGTGCCGGTACGCGCAAAAGAGCTGAGAAGCCTTGGGAATTCGATGAGCTGAAGGTGCCGCAGGAAGGGGCCTATCTGGCTGTTCCTCAAGTCTCATCCGGTAGGAGGAGGTATGTTCCAGTTGGCTACATAACTGATGGAACCATCCCGGGGAACAAGCTCTTCTTCGTTGAGGGCGCAGTAATATATGACTTCGGGATTATCGCAAGCCAATTTCACAACGCATGGATGAGGCAAGTTGCTGGACGATTGAAAAGCGACTATCAGTACTCGAACACCATTGTGTACAACAACTTCATTTGGCCGGAGCCCTCGGACAAAGTTAGAGAAGAGGTGGAACAGCGCGCACGGGCCGTATTGGATGTGCGCGAAGCGCAGCAAGGGGCGACGCTTGCCGAGATGTATAGCCCGGACAACGAAGCGTTCTTCCCTGACCTCATGCGCGCCCATCGCGAGCTCGACGCGGCTGTTGAAGCTGCCTACGGCGTCGATTTCAACGGCGACGAGGAGAAGATAGTCGCGCACCTGTTCAAGCTGTATGCAGAGAAGACTGGAGCGTAGCACCCGTGGCGAACTCGATTTACAACCCCATCACCCTTGAGGTTGGCAACGTCCTCAAGGACGTCATCACGGGAAAGATCGGCCTGCCCGACCTGCAGAGGCCGTTCGTGTGGAAGAACGACAAGGTTAGGGATCTTCTCGACTCCATGTTGAAGGGCTATCCCATCGGGTACGTGATGCTATGGGAGCCGCCTGCCGACGATGTGTCGAAGAAGTCGCAGATCGGTGACAACGAGAAGGTCTACGCCGTCCCCAAGGAGCTCGTTATCGATGGGCAGCAGCGCCTCACCGCCCTGCTCGCGGTTTTCTACGGCGTCGAGGTGAGGGACAGCTCGTTCGGCTCGCGGCCCATCAGAATCGCCTATAACCCGGTGACGGCTGAGTTCAAGGTGGCCGATGCATCGACTGATAGGGACCCGAGGTTCGTGTCGTGCGTTTCGGACGTGTTCGGGGCGAACCGGGAAAACGCGTTCAGCTCCTACAGACGCGCGTTCATCAAGGCGCTCAACGAGTCAAACGTGAAGAAGGGCGAGCCCGAGCTCGACGACCCCGCCGAGGACGCCATCGAGAGGGGCCTCACCGCCCTCCTCGGCCTCGAAAGGTACCTGTTGCCGGTCCTCAGGATAACCGCTGACGCCGACGAGGAGACCGTGTCCGACATATTCGTCCGCGTGAACTCTCAGGGACAGGCGTTGAAACAGGACGACTTCATCATGACGCTCCTGTCGGTGTATGAGCCAGCCATGAGGGAGCGCATCGAGCGCTTCTGCGCAGACAGCCGCATCCCCATGGGCGGCACTTCCTACAACCAACTCATCGCTGTCTCCCCGACCAGCGTCATCAGGACGGCGGTGGCGGTCGGTTTCAAGCGCGGCAGGCTTCGCTATGCCTATCAGATCCTGAGGGGCAAGGACCTCAAGACCAAGGAGACGAGCGCGCAGACCCGTGCCGAGAACTTCGAGCGCTTCGGCGTCGCCCTCGACCAGGTGCTCGATCTCAACAATTGGCACTCGTTCATCAACCTTCTGGGTGAGGCGGGCTACGTCGCGCCCAGCCAGATCAGCTCGGCGAATGCGCTGTTCTTCACCTACGCCTTCTATCTCATCGGCAAGCGCGAGTTCGGGATGAAGCACGGCGAGATCAGCCGCCTCATGCGCAGGTGGTTCTTCGCGTGCTCCATCACCTCGTATTACGTCGGGGGCTTCGAGACCGCCTTCGAGCGCCAGTTGACCGAGATCTCGCAATTGGGTGAGGCGGATGATTTCCAAAAGTACTTCGAGCGGTCGGTCGCCTCGCTCCTCACGGACGACTACTTCTCGATCACCCTGCCGAACGACCTCGACGCAAACGATGCCGTTGGCCCCACGTGGAACGGGTTCGTGGCGGCGCAAGTCGTCCTCGGCTGCAAGTCTCTGTTCGGCACGACCCCGCTCTCCCAACTTCTGCTGCCGAGCGCGTCGGGCACGAAGAAGGCGCTCGACAAACATCACCTATTCCCGGACAACTACCTCAAGTCCATTGGACAGAAAGAGAAGCGCAGCGCACGTGCGAACTTCGCTCTAGTGGACTACGGCACCAACATCGAGATCTCAGACGACTCCCCACTCGACTACGTGCCGAGGTTCAAGCAGAAGCTCGGATACGACGCCTACGAGCGCACCTGCGAGGAACACGCCCTCCCTATCGAGTTCGAGGGGCTTGACTACGAGCGCTTTCTCTATAGGAGGCGTATTCTCATGGCAAAGCTGATAAGGAGGGGCTTCGAGAGGCTTTAGCGTCTCTTCGGGCGCGCGATTCCTCCGCTGGGTTTCCCGACGAACCAGCGCCCGTCCTGACGCCATATCGTCTTGAGCTCGCCCGTGTGACCCATGAAGACGTCGAACCTCTCAACGAGGTTGCCGAACACCGCCCGCCCGTGCGTCACGTGGCGGGCGGTTGACTTTATGGGCCAGCTCCTTCCGTCGGGCCATATGAGCCTTTTGGGCACATCGACTTCGTCGTTGAGGCCCTTCGGCGGACACTCGACCCCCACGTAGACTCGGTCGCATTCGCGCGGTATCCCGCACGTGCCTGACAGGTCCCTTCCCTTGAACAACCCAATCACTTCCCTTCGGGGCGATTGTAGGCCTTCGTCCGGACGCTGCCGAGGCATGCATGCCCGCAGGGGAGGCCGTGTCGCGGCCGCTCCCGGTGGAGCCTCCGCCCGCGCGCGTCAAGGGGCCGCACGGAACCCCGCACAAACCTGCGCTTCGCTCCGGTTGGTGGAGGTTGCCGTGCAGCTCCCTTGACCCGTGCGGGCTCCAGCTCGTGGCTTCAGGAAAGAAGCCATAGGCGCGGCAAGCAGCGCCTACGGCTTCTGCCTGCGAGGCGGAGAGGATTGGCCGACATGGCCGGAAAGGAGACCGAGATGCAGGAGCTCATGCCAAAGGAGGTGGCGGCGACGGTGCCGCCACTGTACGCGACCGAGGACGAGGGGGATCCCATCGCCCGCGTGAAGCTATTTAGCAGCGTGAGCGCGTGGACGTGGTACGTGACCGAGTACGACCCCGCCACGGGCGAGGCGTTCGGCCTCGTCGAGGGCTTCGCTGACGAATGGGGCTACTTCTCCATCCCCGAGATGGAGGCGGTGAACCGCTCGCGCGGCTTCAACGTGGTCGAGCGCGACGTGCTGTTCGAGCCCGTTCCTGTGAGCGAGGCCAGGCGTTAGGAACGGGTGGGCGGGGCCGATGCGGCCCCGCCCGTCACAGGGGAAGGGTGAATGGAAGTGAAGTTGGAAAAGAAGAGCGGCCGTTACGTCGTCTATGAGAGGGGCCTGCTCCACTCATACAGAAGCGTCTTGCGCGACGGCATCGCCTATGGGGAGAGCGACGACCCCGCCGAGGCCATGGGTCTGCTCGACGGCGTGCTCGCCTTCGGCCTCAGTGGGTTCGTCTACGACACGGAGCGCGACGCGGTCCGCGACCCGCTGCGCTCCGAGGGGTGGGTTGAGCTGTAGAGGTTTCGGGCATCGGGCCCCTCGCGGGCCCCGATGCCCGTTCCGGTTCGGATGCGGTGGTCCATTGCCGTTGTCCCACTCGCCTTGCGCGCGCTTCGCCGCCGTTGAACGTCGGCGAGCAGGATAAGGAACGCGGTTGCACGCGTCGGGCCGTCAGGCAAGCCTGCCGCCCGTCGGCGCTGGTAGACAGGCTACCAGCGCCGATTCACGCGTGTATACGCAAGCGCGGTAATCGCTGGATGCAGACTACGAACCCGTCGAAACCCATGGTGGGGTCAACTACATGCAATCTCGGCGTCGTCACATGAAACGCGGGTCGCCGACTCCGGAAATAGCAGCCGCTATCTCGCCGAAAGTCGCCTCGTCGTCGCCCTGCCATGTCCAGACCGGCGCGGGCCTGAGGTTCTTGACGGGGCGTTCGGGCCTCATCTGCGCGAGCTTCGCGGCATCCGCTTCGTCGCCCCCAAGCCCGATGAGGTCGCCGGCGAACGTCTTTGAAAGCGGGAGCGACGAGCAGGCGTAGACGTCGCCACGGTCGATGATGAGGTGTCCGGCGTGCCAATCCCACTTCGCAAGGTCCTCGGGGCGGAACAGGCGCGCCTCGTGGAGCGTGCGGGACTGGGTCGATGAGCCCGTGTTCGCGCCGCGCGTGCGCGAGTTCTGGACCGTCTCCACTGTGTAAGAGCCAAGCGCCTCGGAGTAGTGTTTGCATGTCTTGAGGTCGTTCGAGGCGAGGAAGAGGGTCGTGTCGAGGTTGTTGAAGATCGCGGGGGCCTCGCTGCGGTAGACGGATTCGATCTGGGAGCGGTCCTGCGCCACGAAGGCCATCCTGACGCCCGCCCCACGGACGATCGAGACGTGTTTCTGCATTCCGTCGATTTTGGGCAGCTGCGCGAACTCCTCGAAGAGGCAGTAGACGGGATGGGGGAGACGACCGCCGCATTCCCTCTCCGCGACGCGGCGCAGGGTCTCCAGCGTTTGGGAAACGAAGGTGGCGACAAGGGCGTCGAGCGCGGTGCTCCCGCCGTTGAATTTGACGTAAAGGCACACGCGACCCTTGGCGAAGTCCTCGGGGCGGTAGTCGGAATTGGAGAGCATCGGGCTGACGGACGGGTCGGCGTAAGGGTCGAGCGCGGCGTTGAGGTTGGTCGCGAAGCCGCCGAACGTCTCTGCGGGGGCGAACGCCACGGCGGAGAGCTGCTGCCGCGCGCTCGAGCCGATGGGGAGCTCCTCGGTGATCTTCTGGAGGGTCTCTTGAGGCATGGACGCGAGCGCGGCGACGGTGGACAGGTTGCGACATTCGTCCGGAACCCTTTCGCTCGATGCGACGAACGCGCTGAGCCCGGAGAAGAGGATGCGCGCCGCGTTGGTCCAGATGGGCGAGGACTCATGGCGGTCGGGGATGAGCGTCGAGGCGAGGATGCGGATTTCGGCGGGCATCTCGTCGGGGCACCGGCCATTGACGCCCTTGGCGCAGTCTATGGCTGGCTGAAGGGGCAGCCATCCGTCGGAGGTCCTCGAATCGGAGAAGTCGATCATAACCACCTTTGCGCCGTTCTTTTCGGCGTGGCGCGCAGTGAGAGAATAAAGCTCACCCTTGGGATCCAGGGTGAAGGTGGAGACGGGCGTCTCCGACTCGATGAGGGCGATTTGGGACGGTGCCAAGACCGAGGTCGTTTTTCCAGATCCGGTGCCGCCGACGATGAGCGCGTTTTGGATGGGCGCGATGAGAAGGCGGTTCCGGGAGGTTCCGATGCCGCCGACGACGAGACCGGGCTGGGACTTCGCCCCGCGCTTCCACACCTTGAATCGACGTTGGAGGGTGAGCGGCGAGCTGATGATGCGCGCGTTTCCGTACGAGCGGTCCGGGCTCGGCTTGGGGCCCGCCCAAGCGCCGTTGTGGAATCCACGGTAGCTCGACAGCGCGATGGTGGCTGCGAGGGCGATGGAGCCAGCGCTGAGGAGCAGCGCGAGGACGAAGTCCACATCGACGGGGCCGAGGCCGAAGGTGCTCGCAATGGAGTTGGCGTTTGCGGAAACGTCCTCGCGCAACGAGGGCCATGCCGCCGTCCAGAAGCCGAGGGCGGCGATGGCGAATCCCGTGAGCGCGATGGCGAAATCGGGCAATGGGCGGGGGAGCTTGTTGTAAGTCTTCATGACGTTCCTTTCCGTAAGGTGCTCGCCTTGCGAACCGTTTGGGTGTCTACGTGCTTGGGTGTCGGGTGCGTGCTTGCGGTGCGATGCTTCAGGAAACCGAAAATAACGACGCGGGCGAGGAGGCAGAGCATGCGCATCGACTGCCTGCCCGCCTGCTCGCTCAGGTCCTGTCGCCCTCGGGAGCTTGCGGGTCCCATTGCCGCCCTCGCGATGATGGAGGCAAGTCCCCTCAGCGCCCTAGGAACGCTCGGCGATATGCGGAGCAGGGCCTTAGCGCTCGGCAGGCGCTCGATGAGTGCGGTGTGGCGCTGCGACCACTTGCCGCTGCGGAGGGCGTCGAAGATGGAGTCCGACTCCTTCTCCCCGAGGAGCGAGGAGGCTTCCTCGACCAGCGCCCGCTCCCTGCGTCTCATTTCGGGGGAGAGCAAGGGCTCGGATTCCGCCTGCGCCTCGCGTTTGGTAAGGCGCTCGGTGGCAGGACCCTGCCTCGCCGCCGCGACGGCGGCGTTCCCGAGGCGCGTCCTCAGGTCGGATTCCGCTGCGGAGACGTGGGCCTCAAGGGCCGCCCCCTTGAGCCCCTTCAGCTCGGCGTGCCGCATGACCGCCTCCCTCCACTGGCTTTGCAGGGCTCGGGCATCGCGGTTTTCGCTTACGACGTGGGCGACCGCGGCGTCGACTTCATCGCGCGCGCCGGGATGCCTTCGGGCGAGGACGCCGTATTTGAGCGAGCCCGTGGCGGGGAGCGCGGCGGCAACCCTCTCCTTGAGGGCTGCGTCTTTGAGGACCGCCTCCTTGACGGCATCGACAAGCGCGTCTCTCGCCTCCGTGCGAAGCATGTTGACCGGCTCGCGAAGGGGCTTGAGGATTTGGCGGGCCAGCTCCTCGTTTGCCGCGACCATCTTCTCCTTCGGCAGGAGCCGGTTGAAGGCACCCGATTGGTCCCATGTCAGGATGTGGACGTGGCGGCTTGTCTGCGACACGTGCATGGCGCAGACGTACCGTATGTCCTCGGGCGCGATGACTCCGAGGGATTCGACGTACCTCGGCCACGCCGCGCGGACGGCGCGCTCCCACTGCTGCTTGGTCAGGAGGCCGAGGCGCTCGGCGTCTTCGTTCCTCACGCTGATGACGCTCGTGATGACTGCGGAGGAGGTTGCCAGCAGCTCGCGCTGTACCTTGATGCGCTCCGGAATGCCGCTGGCGTCGAAGAGCGCGTGGCCCGCGTTGCGCTCGGCGACCGAGCCGGGGCGGAACCCGATGTAGCCGAGCTGGGCCATGAGGGCGTTCTCGCGCTCCACGCGAAGGTCGTCCTCGGATTTCAGTTTCACGGCTCCCGGGCGGTTGGCGATGTAGAGCAGACGGGTCGCCCCGACGGCGGCGTGGGACGCCGTGCCCGCGAGGGCGACCCTGTTGTTGACGATGATCGACGAGCCCGTCACGGCGTGCCCGCCTTCGCCTCGAGGTAGGGGATGCCGGACTGGACCTCCCCGCCGATGCGGGAGTAGTGCGACCATAGCTCCTCGCCGGGGGTGTCGTGCCAAGCGGGGATGATGGCGCGCGACACGTCGGTGAGCAGCGCCTGCGTGGCGATGCTCGCCTTGGTCCCACGGCTCGCGACCTTGGCGACCCTGTTCTCAAGGCGATCGGAGCTTTCCTCCATCTCAGCGCGAAGGAGGTTGAACTCCGCCTCGATCACGTCGCGGATGAGGCCACCCACGGGGGTGGCGAACACTGAGAGGGATTCGCAGGCGAGTCCCTTCTCAAGCAGGTCGCGGATGGCGTCGGCCTCCTTGAGGTCGTTGGCGGCGCAGTAGGACTGAATGCGCCCCTTCAGATGCGGGGTCATGCGAACGGACGTCACAACGGTTTGCTTGCGCGTCACTGGGCACCGCCCTTCTCAAGACAGTGGATGGGGGCGAGGGCTGTTAGGAGGTTGCAGCGCTTGCCCTTCATGGGGCTTTGTATGTCGAGGAGAAGAGCGATGCGGTCGCTCCCCCCATGCTCTCCCTCGCAAAGTTCCAACGACTTGTATTTAGGATTGCGGGCGGATATGGAGTGCGGTTCAGAGCCATTACTGCTATCACCGAAGGCTGGCAGGTTGGTAGAGGGGATAAGAAACCTGTGACTCTCTTCTGAAATGGGGGCGATTGCCCGGTGGCAGTAGCTGTCGAGCGTCAACGCTGACAGCGTGTATGGGATCAATGCGTTCATTGATGGCCTCCATCTGCTACCTCAGTAGGTAGCCTCAAAATCTTGTATGCGGAAATAGGGACGTATGAGGTCGCTCGACAGCAGGTCTCGGCAGACGGAGACGTCCCGAAAGAGGCGGAGCACGCCATGGTGACGGCGCGCTCCTCTGGGCCCATCCTGCCGTTTGAGTGCTGGTTGCGCGGGTCCCCGCGCATTTCTAAATCACCTCATGGAAGACGGCGTGCGCTCCGTCGAAGGTTAGGGGCACGGAGTCCAGAGCGCGGTAACGTGCCTTGATCGCGGTGAGCTTCAGCGCCTTGCGGTTGAAAACATCGCAGCGCTCTTTGTCCTCATGCAGGTAGAGGGCGTTGTCGAAGGAGTACTCGACGGTAGATGCGCCTCCGAACATCTTGAGAGAAGGCGGTTTCGAGCCGTAGAACTCGCGAGATACGCTGCTCGCAACGTACAAAGAAGTGCCGTAGGTGTTGCAGACCGCGCGGAGTTGAGCAACACAGTCATTTATAGCGAGGCGTTCATCAGCGAATGGCGCAGCCGACTTCGTTGCCAATAGCTGGAGGTAGTCGATGAAAACGACTGGGGTTTTCCCGCAAGCGTGGATGCACTCTCCGACAAGCCGTCCGATGTCTGCGACAGAGGAGACTGAAGCGTAGCTGATGTTGGGGGCGATGGTGGCGCGGTAGCACCCGACCGCCGCCTCAAATGCAGCTAAAGAGGTTGTGTCGGCGGCAACGTTCTCGGGGATATCTCCAAGAGTGAGAGTTCCCTTGCTCAGGCGCACAAGGCTCTTGCAGACAAGCTTATGTGCCGGAAGTTCTTCCGTGATGAAGAGGACGGGGTTGCCGCTTGCTGCGACCCCGTCGGCAAGTTGGCCCATCAAGGTGGTTTTCCCTGCGCCGGGGCTGGCACCAAAGGCGGTCATCTGGCAAGGATATATTCCACCGAGAAGCCTGTTTGCAGGCCCAAAGTCAAATACGATTTTGGGCCTGTCCATCGAAATTAGGCCAAGATGCTTATCAAGAGCGGCATCCTCGAATTCAAGCTGTGGGATGGGGGAGGTTACAGGCTGCACGGCTCGGTCACCTCCAAGCGATGCAGGTAATTGAAGAAGCTGGACTCAAGTACGAACAGGCGGCTGTGGACTTTGATTCCGCATCCGCTCTCCTTGATGAGGCGCGCGGCGGTCACGTTGCAGAAGCCGGTGATCTCGCATATCTCGGGCACGCCGAGAAGGCGCTCACGTCCGAGGATGACTGGGACGATTGTTCCGGTGATCGCAGTGTCGTTGCTTTGCGAGTGAGGGATGACCGTCGTTGGAAGGTCAGAAGGGGGCGCGGCTATGGCGAGGGCCATGCCGTCAGGTGGTGTAGTCATGCTACTATCCTTAATGGTTAGCTCGTCCTCCCTCGTCATCCGCCAAGATTCGAGAGGGAGGGCGGGCGCCGATGCTACAGAGGGCTAATTCTTCGCCCCCTTACCGCCCTCGTCGATAATCTCAATCCCATAGGGATTGCCAAGAACGGGGTTATGAGGCATGGCGGGGAAACGACCAATCGCGGGAGATGCGTCCCATTCGGCGAGATTGAGGAAATTGCCCTCAGCGTCGTAGTGAGGGTCGACGCGTTTATTGAGGATTGCTTCGAACTTCGGGAACGCGCGAGTCACGATCTCGTCGATCACCTCGGCGGAGACGTCGCCGGAATGAAAAACAACGAAGTGTGGCACTCCATAGATTTTGCCGTTGCGCACTTCCACAATGGTTGCCTCGTCTGCAAAGGGTGCGTCCATGGGGTTGGCGACAATCCAGTTGCGGGGATCATCGGGAACAAGAATGGACATATCGCCAGCCATGGGGATTTTTACCATGGGTTGGATGGGGGTAAGGCCATCGCTGAGGACATCGAGGATGGATTTAAGCCGTGCCCACGTCTCGACTTCTTTGCTGAGTTCGTTGCGGGCGAGCTCCTCAGACTCCGGCGTAGACTCATAGAGGGACTGGCTTAACTTGCCCTCGCGTTCGACTATCTGAGAAAGCTTGACTGCCTGTTTAGGATTAAGCGAAAGCAGGGAGGGCAGGACGGAATCAATGACAGCACCACGCGAAACGGTCGTGCCGAGTTTGCTGAGCAGATCGCGATAACGGTCTACAAAATAATCTGTTTCTTCACTCATATCAACGGAGCGTTTAATGCGTTTAGGTGAGTTGAAAAGCATGGATCTCCCTTCGTCAAATAAATTATAACACGATATATGTTACGAATAACACGAATAAGGTTACAGATTTAGGATTTACGGACAAGGGAGTCGAATAGCCCAGCCGCCGCGCGATTGTTTTCTTCAACTGCTCGCACGTACATGTTGAGGGTCGTGGTTGCGCTGGCATGGCCGAGCCATGCCTGAATCGTTTTTACGTCAGTGCCTTCAGCTGCGAAAACCGTTGCTACCGTATGACGAAGACCATGCGGGGTTAGGCCAACATAGTCTTTTCCGCGCTGGATTGTCTTTCCGTCGCGGGCGAAGGTGCGGGTTACCGTTTCAAACTGTCCGTAACCGTTATCGACGCAATAGTTCCTGAACCAGCGCCCGAAGTTGTGCCCATCCATGCGGGTGACGTACGGCAGTCTTCCGGCGATGACCTTCTCAAGTCCGATGGAATGGACGATGGGAGTATCGCCAGTCTGTTTCAGGCCGAGTTGGTCAAGCTCGGATGCTTGTAGGGTTCTCCATCTCTCAAGGTATTCCTTGAGAGATGGATTAACGGCGAGGTCACGGTTGCTCATGTCGGACTTCGGCGGGCGAAGCTGCTTATCGTTGGTGTATTGCCATCTGATGCGGATCTTGTCATCGCTGGGGCTGTAATCGTTCCACGACATGCCAAGTGCCTCCCCCTTGCGAAGTCCAAGGTGGAATAGGAGCATCGTGCACACGGTTGCCGGAGACATTGGTTCTGCAAGAAGGCGGTTATAGAAGTCGGGGAGCTGAGATATTTCCAGCGTCTCACGTGGCTTAAGGTCCATCTTCGGGGCCTTAACTTTTCGACACGGATTGCGATTGATTATCTCGTCATCAACTGCGCACTCCATGATCTGACGAAGCTTTACATGAATGCGGTGCAGTTCGCTTTCTGAGAAACGACCAGTATCGCGAGCGTTCGCGTATGCCCTCCGTATATCGTCGGGGCGTAATGCTTTGAGTGGCATGTCTCCAAACAACTCACGGATATGTCGGATGTCGTAGTTTTCACGATTGTGTGAAAGGGGGGACTTCATCTCGTCCTTGCGGAGCCTGTGGAACTCCTCTGCATAACCAGATACAGTCAGCGGAAGATCAGAGGAGCGGGAAGTGCCCAGAAGCTCGTCCTTATAAGCCTCAAGCGCTTTGTCGCACTCGGACTTCCAGTTCTTGGGATTCTTGCTCTTACAGTGATATGTGCGCTTGGGGCTTCTAAGGTATTTGCCTGTGCTCGGGTCTTTGCCGAGAGAGAAGTAAAGTCTGAAGGAACCGGGCCTGCTCTTAATCGGCTCGGCGTAGCCTTTGGCGCTGTCTTTAATCCTGTATTCCATGATGTGCCCTCTGGTCAATGTTTGGGGTACGCTCGGGGGCGGGGCTTTGCGGCCTCGCCCCCGAGCGTACCCCAAAACTTTCACCCCTGCAACTCCACTACGGGGTGAAAAACGGGTGAAACGAAAATCTAATCATTAACTGCAAATCTGACAAAAACACTAATTTACGTGCAGAAATAATAATAGTGGTAAAAACAAGAAATACCAGTTAACGTACTTCTTCATGTTCTCGTAAAGCGGGGGTCACCGGTTCGAGCCCGGTCGCTGGCTCCATCGAAATCAGCAGGTCAGATGCTTCGTGCATCTGACCTGTTTTTGTATGCGTACAAGTCATCGGTGCTGGGCGAAATGCTAAAGCGCGTTTTCGGATTGATTCTGTGGTTGATGATGAAAAAATCCCTTGAAGTAAATTGCTATATCTGCTGCAACAATAAGAGTGCGGTGAGATGGCTGTAAAACCACAGGTGGCGGAAGAGCGTAGAAGACGGAAAGATGCATCAAAAGTTATGACATTTTACTTCAAGGGATTCATTCAGCATCAGGTCTCACGAACACCATCGAGCCTGCCTCTCGTAACTATGTCTTGTGCTTTTGCGGCGCAGGTTCAACAATCTTGCCTAGATGGCAACGCCTTTTGAGGGGAGCATGTGATGGGGTTTGGGCACGTCGATTACATCGTTACGTCCAAGCGGGTCTTTACGAGCGCGGTGGGTGATGACGCGGCTCGCCCCCTGGCGTTTGCCGTTGTGGGCGATCGCATCGAGTTCATGGGAACGCCCGCAGATGTCATCGCCGCCTGCGCGCCGGGCACGCCGGTGCTCGACTTCGGCGATGCCTTCATCTGCCCCGGATTCCACGATGCCCACCTGCACTTCTTCCACACGGCACTTGGAGCATCCCCGTACTTGCTCATGCACATGGGCGAAAGCGAGGCTGAACTCGTGGCGCGCACCGTCGAGTTCGCCGCTGGGCTGCCCAATCACGCCTGGGTGGTCACGCAGGGCTGGCGCGATTACCGTTGGGATCCGCCCGTACCGCCCACCAAGCGCTCGCTCGATGAGGCATTTCCCACCCGCCCGTGCGTTATGTACTCGGGTGATGGCCATACGCTGTGGATGAACACCTGCGCCCTCGAGGCCCTCGGCGTGACCCGCGATTCCGTGCCCCCGCAAGGCGGCAGCTACGACCGCGACGAGAACGGCGAACTCACGGGCATCATCCGCGAGGCTGCTGCCATGGAGCTGCTCCCGCGGTGCCTTGAGTGGCTCACCGAGGACGACATCGCCCGCGCCTACGAGGACCAGATGACTCGCATGGCGGAGCAGGGAATCACATCGATCTGCGATATGGCCCTCATGCCGCACCCCGGCTGCGATTTCATTCGCGACGACGTATACGAGAAACTCTCGCGCGAGGGCAAACTCACCTTGCGCGTGCATATGTACCCCACGCTGCTCGACGACCAGTCGCGCCTGGAGGATCTGCAGGACCGTTACGCGGGTGATGAGTTCCCGTTGCTGCGTGCCCCGGGTTTCAAACAGTTCTTCGACGGCGTGAGCAGCCAACATACCGCGTGGCTGACCGAGCCCTACACGAACGCGCGCTTCGACGGCGACTGTGGGCGTCCCACGGTGCCCACGGACCATATGCGCGAGCTGGTGCTGGCGGCTGCCGAGCGCGGTCATTCCGTGCGCATTCACACCATCGGTGACCGCGCCATTCACGAGGCCCTCGACATCTTTGAGGAGGCGCTGGCTTGGTACGGTGCTTCTATGCAGGGCCGCAACACCCTTGAGCACCTAGAGAACCTCCTGCCCGAGGACATCGACCGCCTGGCAGATCTTGGCGTGCTGGCAAGCTCGCAACCTGGGCACATCACCCTCGACCCGGGTGGTCCCGAGCGCGACCTCGGCCCCGAACGCAGCCGCATCATGTGGCCATTCGCGACGTACACAGCGCGTGGCGTTGAGCAAGCTTTTGGCACTGATTCACCCATCACGGCCGTGACCAGCATGGATGTGCTCTATTGTGCCGTTACGCGTCAGGATCCGTTTACCCATGAACCTTCGGGCGGCTGGCTGCCGAGCGAGCGCATCAGTGCCGCAGACGCGCTGCGCATCTACACTGCAGGCAGCGCCGCGGCGGTGGGCCGCGAGCACGAGCTCGGTCAAATTGCGCCCGGCTACCTGGCTGACTTCGTAGTGCTGGACCGCGACATCACCGTGTGCGACCCGGAGGAGATCCAATCTGCGCAGGTGCTTGTCACCTACGTGGGTGGTCAACGGGTCTACGAGCGGTAGCGGTTGCCGAGGTGTTCTGCATGGATTGTCCATGCTCGTGAACGGTTAGCTAGCGGTGGGCAACTGGGGTTCATCGGCAAGATGCACGCCTTTGCGGACATCCACGTCCCGTTTCCGGACATTTGCGGACAATGTCCGGAAATGGGGTCAAAATGTCCTAAAACGCCTTCAGACGTCCGGAAAGCAATCGATGCTCGATCGCGTCTTTGCGATACCCAATGAGCGCTCAGGAAATCTAAGTGCCGGTTTATAAGATTTTTTGAAGTCGTGTTGTATAACTTCTGGAAGCTGGGTACTATTCATCGCGTACATAAACCGCATGGGC
Source organism: uncultured Collinsella sp. (assembly GCF_959026545.1). Lineage (NCBI taxonomy): Bacteria > Bacillati > Actinomycetota > Coriobacteriia > Coriobacteriales > Coriobacteriaceae > Collinsella > uncultured Collinsella sp. Next base: position 221,015 of record NZ_CAUFLV010000001.1, on the reverse strand, counting down.
CTTGGCGTGGAGCCGGGGTGCCAGCAAAGGAGGAGACGAACATGTCTTTGAAGCCGCTTGCAGATCGCGTTCTGATCAAGCCCGACGCTGCTGAGCAGAAGACCGCTTCTGGTCTGTACATCGCCAGCAACGCCCAGGAGAAGCCGCAGCGCGGCACCGTCGTCGCCGTGGGCGCCGGCAAGCTCAACGACAAGGGCGAGCGCCTGCCGCTCGACGTTCACGAGGGCGATGTTGTCATCTACGGCAAGTTCGGTGGCAACGAGATCAAGGTCGACGGTGAGGACTACCTCCTCATGCGCGCCGACGACATCTACGCCGTCGTCGAGTAGCATCTCCGGACCTCAATTTAGTGCCTGTCCCTAAATTGAGGCGTGGTACTCGTTCTCGCCGCTGCGGCGCGCGACTCAGCCGCAGGCGGCATCCAACTTCACTCATTTGGAGGATTGAACAATGGCAAAGAACATTACGTTCGACTCTGACGCTCGCGCCAAGCTCGCCAAGGGCGTCAACACCCTGGCAGACGCCGTGACCGTTACCATGGGCCCCAAGGGCCGCTATGTGGCACTGCAGCGCTCCTTCGGCGCTCCCACCATCACCAACGACGGCGTCTCCGTCGCCAAGGAGATCGAGCTCGAGGATAACATCGAGAACATGGGCGCTCAGCTGGTGAAGGAGGTTGCCACCAAGACCAACGACACCGTGGGTGACGGCACCACCACCGCCACGCTGCTGGCCCAGGCCATCGTCAACGACGGCCTCAAGAACGTCGCAGCCGGCGCCAACCCGCTCGCCATCCGTCGTGGTATCGACAAGGCTGTCAACGCCGCCGTCGCCGAGATGAAGGCCCTCGCCAAGCCGGTCGAGACCAAGGAGCAGATCGCGTCCGTCGGCACCATCTCCGCCGGCGACCCCGAGGTCGGCGCCAAGATTGCCGACGCCATGGATGTCGTGGGCAAGGACGGCGTCATCACCGTCGAGGACTCCCAGACCTTCGATATCACCATCGACACCGTCGAGGGCATGCAGTTCGATAAGGGCTACGTCTCCGCGTACTTCGTCACGGACAACGACCGCATGGAGGCCGTGATGAAGGATCCTTACATCCTCATCACCGACCAGAAGATCTCCAACGTGCAGGACATCATGCCTGTGCTCGAGGCCGTCTCCCGCGCCGGCAAGGGTCTGCTCATCATTGCCGAGGACATCGACGGCGAGGCTCTGCCCACGCTCGTCCTGAACAAGATCCGCGGCGCTCTCAACGTCTGCGCCGTGAAGGCTCCTGGTTACGGTGACCGTCGCAAGCGCATGCTCGAGGACATCGCCGTCCTTACCGGTGGCCAGGCTGCCCTTGACGAGCTCGGCATCAAGGTCGCCGACATCACCGCCGACATGCTCGGTACCGCCAAGAGCGTGACCATCACCAAGGACAACACCACCATCGTCGACGGTGCCGGCTCCAAGGACGCCATCGCCGATCGCGTTGCCGCCATCAAGGGCGAGATGGAGCACACCGACTCCGAGTTCGACCGTGAGAAGCTCCAGGAGCGCCTTGCCAAGCTCTCCGGCGGCGTTGCCGTCATCAAGGTCGGTGCCGCTACCGAGACCGAGCTCAAGGAGATCAAGCACCGCGTCGAGGACGCCCTGCAGGCTACCCGCGCGGCCGTTGAGGAGGGCATCGTCGCTGGCGGCGGTGTCGCCTTCATGGACGCCCTGCCCGCGCTTGAGGGTCTCGAGGTCTCCGACCCCGAGGAGCAGATCGGTATCGACATCATCAAGAAGGCGCTGACCGCTCCCGTGGCCACCATTGCCAAGAACGCCGGTTACGAGGGCGCCGTCATCGTGGACAAGGTTTCCGAGCTCCCCGCGGGCGAGGGCCTGAACTCCGCCAACGGCGAGTGGGGCAACATGATCGACATGGGCGTGCTCGACCCGGTCAAGGTCACCCGCACCACCCTGCAGAACGCCGCCTCCGTGGCGAGCCTCATCCTCATCACCGAGGCCACCGTCACCGACGTGCCGAAGAACACCCAGCTCGAGGATGCCATCGCGGCTGCTACCGCGGGTGCCCAGGGCGGTGGCATGTACTAAGCCGTAAGGCCTAAAACTCCCACCGGAATCCCCCGGCGGTCCCACGCGCTCAGCTTCGCGGCAATGCCGCTCAGAAGTCGCGCTTTGGGATCCGCCGGGGGATTCCTGCGTTTACGGCCTTGTATGGGCTGTGGTGGGGGAGGGTGCTTTAGGGTCTATGCGTTCTGCCCTACATCTTGCGCATCGCTGCTCGAGAACGGGGCGGCTTCGTCATGTTCGTCGGCATTTTAAACGGGATCGTCTTGTCCAGTATACTCGACAGAATGGTAGGCGAACGATTCACGAGATGCCCTCCTCTTGACATGGAGAGGGGGTTCTATGTGTTTGAAGATGTTCGATTGGTTTGAACAATCTAATGTCGCGCATCTATCTCTTGTTGCGCATTCCCCATGTGCTGCCTTGATTTAAAACACCATTAATTCCAACACAATAAACTCCCTCCATTTCAACCTACCGTTGCGATGGAATTACCGACCGTTAATCGAAATGCGGACATAATGTTCGAAAATGTTCGTTACATTGGGCCGGATATGCTGGGCTGCGCATGCAGCAAGGTTGATGGGAGACAGATGGGAAGAAGGCAGAGCTTCGAGATGGCGGGGCGTCCGTTATTTCGCAACGTCTTGAGGCGCCCGCGTCATGTGATCGCCTACGCGCTCGCGGGCGCGGCTGTCACGGCGACGTGCGTGTTTGCGGCTCCTCCGGCGATCGCCGACCAAACGGTGACGCCTCAGACCGCCCAAGGTTACTGGTCGTTTGAAAAGAAGGGCGAGGACGGCACCTACGTCAACGAGGGCACCAAGAAGGACCTCAAGCTGACGGTAAGCGGCGAGGGCGCAAAGGTCGAGGCGAGCGATATGACCGCGCTCGGCAATTCGCTCAACTTGGCCGATAAGAGCAAGGATTTTGACGTCAAGGTTGCCCAGGCGGTCGACTCGCAAAAGGTGTACAGCATCTCCATGTGGCTGAAGTCGGAGGACAGCGCGCCTGGCGCCAAGACCGCCATTCTCCAGTTTACAGGCGAGGGGCGCACGCTTCTGTACCAGCGTGCCGATGGTGAGTTCGTTTCCTTTGTTGGCAAGGTAGACAGCAGCTTGGGTTCGGATCCCAAGCGCGGAAGTTGGGAGCATCTCGTTCTCACCAAGACGGGCGATCCCAAGAATGTCACGCTCTATGTGAACGGCGAGAAGAACGGTTCCGGTACGTGGACCGAGACGTTGCCCGCTGGCATGATGGACCTTCTCATCGGCGAGCACAAGAACCCCAACGATATGTCCCGCTTCCAAGGGAAAATCGACGAGCTGTGCGTCTTCGATACCGTCCTGACCGAGCAGCAGGTCAAACAGCTCTATGCCTCGTACGGCGACATCACCATCGCCGACGAGCTCGCGCGCGATGTCGAAGCTGCGCAATAGCTTTACGACGACGCCTCTACCAAGGACGCTGCCGAGTACCAGTCTCTCAAGGTCGCTATCGACAAGGCGAATGCTGCCATAGAGGGCAAGGACGTCGAGGCCATGAAGGCTGCCAAGGCCGAGCTGGCCGCTTCGGTCGCCGCCGTGCGCGCGCTGGGCGCGACGATCACCGTTGACCCGTCCGTCGTGGGCCGCGCCATCGACGATTCGCTCTTTGGCATCAACCACCGGTATTCCAACTACGGCTATGGCACCGTGAACGCGGACGGCACCGTTAAGGACGACTTCGCCGCGCTCTACAAGCAGGCGGGCTTTGGCTCCCTGCGCTACCCGGGCGGCACGATCTCCAATAACTACGTGTGGACCGAGTCCATTGGCGACCTCGATCCCATCACCAAAGAGATTGAGCGCACCCCGCAGATCCACGGCTTCTATAACAACCAGGGCCAGGCGGGCTTTATACCTGCGTTCGGCCTGCTCGAGGTCGCAGAGTTCGCGGAGCAGATGAACTCCGAGATCATCATGGTCTACGGCATCGGCCGCGGTGACGCGCTCGACGCTGCCGACATGGTCGAGTTCCTGAACGCCGAGCAGGGTACCAACCCCAATGGTGGTGTTGCTTGGGCCGATAAGCGCGCTGAGCTCGGCCACCCCGAACCCTTCGGCATCCGTTATTTCGAGATCGGCAATGAGAACAACCAGGGCGGCGATGACGGCACTGCCTCGCAGCAGTATTGGATGCCCAACGTCAACGGTGGTGCCCTTGAGGGCTATGTAGACGGTGGCACCGCGACCTTCAACAAGCAGTACGCCGTCATTCGTGGCGATTGGAACGTCGCCAAGTCTTACTCCACGGGTGAGAAGGACCAGGAATTCGCCTGCCGCTACGCGCTTATCCCGCGCACCGATGAGAAGGGCAAGGCTCGTGACGCGGTCGTGAAGGACTCCGTCAAGGTTTACGTGGGCGATGAGCTTTGGAGCCCTGTCGACAACATCAAGTCCGCCAAGCCAGGCGACAAGGTTTACCAGCTCGACATGACCACCGGCTTCTTCACCTTCGGCGATGGCGAGCACGGCGCGATTCCCGAGAAGGGCAAGCAGATCAAGGTGGACTATCAGGTCGCCCGCGATGGCTTCATCGATATCTCCCAAGCCATGCGCAGTACCATGGAGCAGATCAACAAAGATGCCGGAACCCAGGACGAGATCGAGATCTACACCTCGTGGGAGGCCGACAATTTCGTCGACAAGATGCACGAGAAGAACGCCGACGCCCTCTACGACGGCATGGCCGTGCATCCCTACACCAACAAGGTGGGAAATCCCGCCAACAACGACAACACCCCCACGGTTGAGAACAAGACACAGTGGTACCTCGACGTCATGCGCTTGGGCGACGGTGTTGCCAACAACGTGCAGAAGCATGTCGACTACATGCGCAAGGTGACGGGCGACAACACCAAGGTGCCGGTCATTTCGGAATACGGCATCTTCCGCTCGACCAATACCATGGTGCGTTCGCAGACGCATGCACTCTACATTGCCCGCGCCATCATGGAGTATGCCGAGCAGGGGAGCCCCTACATTCAAAAGCACTGTCTGGTGGACTACTATTCCAGCGGCGCCGACTCGCTTGGCCCCACCCAGCAAGCCGTTATCCAGGCCGTTGCCCAGGGTAACCTGGACAACCAGAAGGACGGAACCGGCGAGTTCAAGTTCTTCTCCACGCCGAGCGCGCACATCTTCCAGATGCTGAATGGCAGCTTTGGCTCCAAGATGGTGGGCACGTCGCTTTCGAACGAAGGAACGCTCTCCAACGGTGTATCCCAGCATTCCGTCATGGCCTCGACCGACGAGAACGGCACCGTCTACATTGCCATTGTCAACCTGGGCCTGAACGACGTTGAAACGGCCGGTGCCGATGCCGCGCTGTCGCAGAAGGTCACGCTCGCCGTGAACGGCATGGATCTCACGGGCAAGACGCTCAAGATCAAGACGCTCGCCGGTGACAGCTTCTACCAGGAGAACGACCTCGCCAACCCTGAGAACCTGGCGATTGAGGAGCGCACCGAGGAGGCAACGGGTGCCACGCATGAGCTTGAGCTCGCCCCGCACTCCTTTACGATCGTGGCCATTGGTGATGGCTCCGAGGAGCCGCCGGTGGATCCCGATCCGGAGCCCGAACCGACGGTCTACACGATCAAGCTTATGCTTGATGGTGAGCTTCACAAGACCATTGACGTGGTGGATGGCGAGCTCTCCGAGGAACTTCCCGTGCTCACTCGCGAGGGTTGGGTCTTTGAGGGCTGGTTCTATGAGGACGGCACCGCGTTCGATTCCAGCAGGCCGATTGAGGGCGATCTGGTGCTGAGTGCCAAGTGGACCAAGGCATCGACGCCGGACGAACCGTCCGAGAAACCGACCGACCCCAAACCCACGCCAAAGCCCGAGCAGAAGCCCCAGGGAGGCCTGCCCCAAACGGGCGATGCCTCGACGCTGATGGTTGCAGGTGGCGTGGCTGTCGGTGTCGCAACGACAATAGCCGGCGCACGTGCTCGCAAGCGTCGCGTTTAGTCAAAAAGGATCCGTCCATTGAGGGCGGATCCTTTTTTGCATCGCGGTCCACGTGACCGGCAAGGTTCTTGGCACCGATTGGTACGAGTGCGAGCTCGACGGCAAGACGGTCTACATGAGCGACGACTGGCTTGACCCTGAGCTGCCGCAGGTCAAGAACCGCGCGCGGGTTTCTGTGTCGAAGGCGCAATGGTGCATGATCGTTTTACCGCCCATGCATGCGTGGCGACTATGAAAGACAAAACAGCCACTATTGTCTTGCATGGTCGACACATATCGGGCGCCCCTCGTCATGTTCAATCCTGTACGCAGGTATACAATAGCTCGAGGTGTTCATCGAGCGATTGGATGCGAAATGGTGCGCACGAAGAGCCCCGGCCTTGTTCCACCCCCCTCCATCATTTGGCCTGTACTGCTTGTATTGAGCGCCGCATTTCTGCTTACGGGAGCCTTTACTAACGAATTGTGGTTTGACGAGAGCTTCTCAGTTGCTATGGCGACCCACTCGTTTGCGGAGATTTGGGACATTGGTGCTTTGGACGTTCACCCTGTGCTGTACTACTGGATGCTCCATCTGGTGAACGTAATTTTTGGAACGAATTTAATCGTCTATCGCGTGGTCACGTTGCTTCCAACGTTCTTGTTCGCCGTGCTGGGCGCAACGGTCGTTCGACGGGATTACGGCGATATTGCCGGTCTGCTGTTTGCCGTGATGTCCGTTATGTTGCCGCACGCCTCGTCAATGTCCGTGCAGCTTCGCATGTATTCTTGGGCTGCTTTTTCGATCGGGGCGTGTTTCCTGTGCGCGCTGCATATCAAAAAGCTTTCCGATGCAGGCGCCCGACGCCCGACGCGCCTTTGGGTTCTTTTTGCCCTAGCGAGCCTCGCCTCGGCATATTTGCATTATTTTGGTGCCATTGCCGCATTCATTATTAACTTGCTGCTCATGATTCATCTGCTGCGCGGCGTTGCGGCAAAGTCGGAAAATGCTCAATCCAACATGGGCGCATTTGTGGTATCGACCGTATGCCAGCTTGCCTTGTACGCCCCGTGGTTACTTAAACTGTTGGACCAGCTCTCCGTGGTATCAACGTCTTATTGGATTAAGCTCACGCCCGCCCGCCTTGCTCAAATGATGGTATATCCGCTCGTTTCGACCCAGATGCTCGATGAGGCTCGTGGTCTGAGCGGTGGCATGTTCCAAATGGTTGCGCTGGTGTTCCTTGCGCTTGCTGCTGCGCTTCTGCTTCTACTTGCCTCTCTGTTTATCAGGTTTTGCATGATTTCATTGAGGCCGATGGCACGCGGGTCCCATTGTCGCGTGCAGCGCTCGGATGATTGGGCCGTCGACGTTTGGTGGGGCGTTGCAGTGTATGCAGGTACGGTGGCGTTCGCCTTGGCTGCTTCGGTGCTTCTGGCATCCCCTATAGCTGTTGCTCGCTACTTTTACGTTGCGTTGCCGCCGTTGCTGCTGGCCATCTCTATCGTTGCGGCAAAGCTTTTGGGTGTGCGTGCAATCGCCTGCGGCTGTGCGTCACTCATCGCTGTGGGGCTATACGGCCAGGCGGTTTTTGTGGCCGCCGGGTATTCCCAGCTCAACAATGAGCCGATTGACTATCTCGAGGCGGTGGCGCACACCTACGATAACGATGGTGAGCCCACCGTTATTTCAAGTAATATTTTGTGTGCAGGAACGTATGCGGTGATGTGCAACGATGTGCCGCAGACGTTCATTGCCCCCGATACGGGTATCGGCCGCGCGTACCGCGTGTACGCGCCCGTTATGTCGTTTGCGGCACATGTCGAGGAGGCCCTGAGTGCCTCCGGGCGATTTATTGTGGTGCTTGATGAAGACAATGCGGAGGAAAACGACGTATACGAGGTCACGTCGCTTGCAGATGACCTCGTGGCGACCGGTGCATTTGAGGTGGTTGAGGGAAGGACGTTCTATCGTCCGTACGAGCGGAACAACTATACGGTTACCGTGCTTGAGCGCATGCAATGACACGTGGCTTTGGCCACGGTTGCAGCCATGCTCGCCCCCGTTTTCCGTAGGGAATGCGGAGGCGTTGCACGTGGGAAGGGGTGCGGTTGACTCGCGGACGGGTCGACGGGCCAACGCGGCAGCTTATCGCGTGCGAATGGTGGTGGAGTACTGGGAGAAAGTCTCGGGCCGTTGACGCGTCTCGGTGTATTCGACCATGATGCCCTCAAGGTCAAATGTGTGGCTGCGCATAACCGAGACGGCGTTGAACCCATCAAGATCGATGCAGCGCTCGTCCTGCTCGGTTACGCCTTCAACGGTGATGATGCGGCGGCTTGTGGCGATTTTGATTCTGCGCTCCCCCTCTAAAAAACGATAGATGCCGCCCTCTACGATCGGGGGCGTGAGCCCCTCAACCACCGACGAGAGGTAGTAGCTTTCGTCGGTCGAGAGAGCCTTGCCGTCGGCGATGCGGACGCGCAGCACGTGCGTGAGCTCGCTTCCTGCAGGAAAGCCCGTCAGACGGGCGAGGTCTTCGTCTGCCGTGAGGTCCTCAAGTACCAGGCATCGCGTGGTCGGCGTGAAATTGAGGCGCGCTGCCATCTCGTTGAAGGTTTCAAGCCCGTCGTAGCCGCGGCTTACGTCGAGCGTGGGGTCGCGGATAACGCGCACGCCCTTACCCTGCTGCGACTGCACATAGCCGTCGGACGCGAGCTCGGCGAGCGCCCGCCGTACCGAGCTGCGCGAGCAGCTGTACCTGCCCGTAAGCTCGTTTTCGGAGGGCAAAAACGCGCCATACGCAATATCTCCGCATTCGATGCGGCCTTTGAGATCTTGATAGATGTCTTGGTAGACCGATTTAGGCATGATGACCCCACGTCCGTGCGAGCTTACCTTGTTTGAGCTTGTACGAACATGATACTGCAACAGGGCGCGCTGGTGTACGATCGCGCATGCCGTCGACCATCAGCATGGAAACACGTTCACCGGTAAAAACCGACCGTTCAGGGAAGGTCCCTTCTCAATAATTGACTTGTACGAACAAGTAAGCAATTATGATGCTACACAACTTGTACGAACAAGCAATCCCGTAAAGGCGCCAAGGGATGTTCGCGCAGGTGGCACGTAGCGCCCCGCAAAGGACGGGACGCACGAGAGGGGAAAGGAACTTCCTGCCATGATGCAGAAGATTCAGAAGTTCGGAGGTGCGATGTTCACCCCGGTCATGCTGTTCGCGTTCGCGGGCGTCGTGATCGGATTTGGCACGCTCTTCACGACCGAGGTCATCTTTGGGCCTCTCGCCGCACCCGACACCATGTGGTACGGCGTCTGGAATGTCATCCTTCAGGGTGGTTGGACCGTCTTCAACCAGCTGCCGTTGCTATTCGCCGTGTCGCTTCCCATTGGCCTCGCCAATAAGCAGAACGCTCGTTGCTGCATGGAAGCTCTTGTGGGCTACCTCACGTTCCAGTACTTCGTGAGCACGCTGCTCTCGCAGTGGGGCGGCTTCTTCGGTGTCGACTTCGCCGCCGAGGTGGGCGGAACGTCCGGACTTGCCATGATCGCCTCGATCAAGACGCTCGACATGGGCATGATCGGCGCTCTCGCTGTCTCCGGCATCGTGATTGCCATCCACAACAAGTTCTACGAGGTCGAACTGCCCGAATGGCTGGGCGTCTTTGCCGGTTCCACCTTCGTCTACATCGTCACGTTCTTCGTGATGCTCCCGGTTGCCTTCCTTGCCTGCCTCGGCTGGCCCCATGTCCAGGACGGCATCCGTGCCTTCCAGGGCTTCGTGGCAACCACCGGCACCTTGGGCGTGGGCGTGTTCGCCTTCCTTGAGCGCGCTCTCATCCCGTTCGGTCTGCACCATCTCATGTACAGCCCGTTCTATTATGACAATGCCGTGGTCGACGGCGGCATCTACACCGCCTTCGCCACCGCACTGCCCCAGATCGCCGCATCCACCGATTCGCTCAAGGAGCTCGCTCCTTACGCCGCCTTCACCTGTTCCAGCTGGTCGAAGATCTTCGGTTGCCCGGGCATCGCGCTTGCCTTCTACGCCACCGCCAAGCCCGAGAAGAAGAAGGAGCTGCTCTCCCTGCTCATCCCCATTACCCTCACCGCGATCTTCTGCGGCGTGACCGAGCCCATCGAGTTCACCTTCCTGTTCATCGCTCCGCCGCTGTTCTTGGTCCACTGCATTATCACGGCGTTCCTCGCCATGGCCATCAACATGGTCGGCTGCGTGGGCGTGTTCGCCGGTGGTCTCATCGAGATCAGCTCGCTGAACTTTATCCCGCTCATGGCCAATCACTGGCAGCAGTACCTCATGACGCTCGTCGTCGGCCTCGTCTTTACCCTCATCTGGTTCGTGGTCTTCCGCTTCCTCATCCTCAAGTTCGACTTCAAGACGCCTGGTCGCGAGGATGATGCCGAGGAGGTTAAGTTCCGCAGCAAGGCCGAGTACCGCGCCGCCAAGAATGGCGAGCTCGCCGATGCCGTAGGCGTCGAGATCGACGAGTCCGACCCCTATGCGGTCATGGCCGCTGCCGTCCTCGAGCTGCTTGGCGGTGCGGACAACATCGTCGACGTGACCAACTGCGTGACCCGTCTGCGCGTCAACGTGAAGGACGAGACCCTCGTGGCCGACGATCCCGACTTCAAGTCCATTGGTACGAGCGGCATCGCCAAGAACGGCAAGGGTATGCAGGTCATCATCGGCCTCAAGGTGCCCAAGGTCCGCGATCGCTTCGAAGCTCTTCTCTAAGGGGTGGGCAGGCGCCGGGCGGTGACGCCTTGCGTCTCCCAAAACGCGCCGACCATCACGGGGCCGCCCGTCCCAGCACAACCGGGCACGCCATTTTGGTACCAACCGGGCGCCGCACGTGGCCGCGGCGGCGCCCCCACAACAGGTAGGCGGCCGGATCCAGGAGGGATCAACCATGGCAAAGTCCAGCTACGCAGTAACCATCGCCGGCGGCGGCTCTACCTTCACCCCCGGCATCGCGCTGATGCTCCTCAAGGAGCACGATCGCTTCCCCGTGGACAAGGTCATCTTCTACGACAACAACGCCGAGCGCCAGGAGATCGTGGCCAAGGCCTGCGAGATCTACTTCAAGGAGAATGCGCCTGAGCTCGACTTCTCCTACACCACCGACCCTGTGGAGGCATTCACCGGCATCGACTTCGTCCTCGCCCACATCCGTGTGGGCCTCTACGCCATGCGCGAGCTCGACGAGAAGATCCCGCTGAAGTACGGATGCGTGGGCCAGGAGACCTGCGGCGCCGGCGGCATCGCCTACGGCATGCGCTCCATCGGCGGCGTCATCGAGATCCTCGACTACATGGAGAAGTACTCTCCCAACGCCTGGATGCTCAACTACTCCAACCCGGCCGCCATCGTGGCCGAGGCCTGCCGCGTGCTGCGCCCGAACTCCAAGATCATCAACATCTGCGACATGCCCATCGACCTCATGGACAAGATGGCCGTCATGTGCGGTCTTGAGGATCACCGCGACCTGCAGTACAGCTACTACGGCCTGAACCACTACGGCTGGTTCACCAAGATCTTTGACAAGCAGGGCAACGACCTCATGCCCGAAATCAAGAAGCACATGGCCAAGAACGGTTACCTCGACGGCATCAGCCATGAGGAGGGCCAGGAGCAGCATATCGACGAGTCCTGGATCCACACCTTCGGCAAGGCCAAGGACGTCTATGCGCTCGACCCGGAGACCATCCCGAACACCTACCTCAAGTACTATACCTTCCCGGACTATGTGGTTGAGACCTCCAACCCCGAGTACACCCGCGCCAACGAGGTCATGGACGGCCGCGAGAAGAAGGTCTTCGGCGCCTGCCGCAAGGTGATCGAGACCGGCACCGCCAAGGGTGCGGGCTTCGAGGCCGATGCGCACGCCACCTACATCGTCGACCTGGCCTGCGCCTTGGCCGAGAACACCGGCGAGCGCTTCTTGCTCATCGTCCCCAACGACGGCGCCGTGTCCAACTTCGACGAGACCGCCATGGTCGAGGTCCCCTGCATCGTGGGCTCCAACGGCTACGAGAAGATCTGCCAGGGCAAGGTCCCGCAGTGGCAGAAGGGTATGCTCGAGCAGCAGGTCTCCGTCGAGAAGCTCGTCGTCCAGGCCTGGGTCGAGGGCTCCTACCAGAAGCTGTGGCAGGCGCTGACGCTTTCCGCCACCATCCCGTCCGCCAAGGTCGCCAAGCAGATCTTGGACGAGCTCATCGAGGCCAACAAGGACTTCTGGCCCGAGCTTAAGTAGTCGACTTCCCCAAGCACCGCACCTCGCCCCTCAATCGTCGGGCGCCGCTCGCAAGGCGTGCGCCCTCCTCTTTCGGGGCGATCTGCGGCACTTGGGAAAGCCTTGAAAACCCTTGCGGTGGCATGGTTGCGTGTTGGCAGGCGAAAGGATGTATTGGGCATGGCGAGGAAGACGAGGGCGCAGGCTGCGGCGGCTGGTACGAAGGCCGATGTTCGGCGCGAGGGGCGCTCGGGCGTGCAGGGCCAAGTAGCTCGCAACGGAGAGACGGCGGGCGCACGCAAAGCCAATGCCCCCGGCGATCGTCAATCCTGGTGGCTACCGGCGCTCGACGAGGAGAACTTGTCTGGCCGTGAGCAGCTCACGAAGCGCATCTTCACGACGGTCGAGGTCGTGCTGTGCCTTGTGCTGGTGGGGTCGGTCGCGGTGTTGTCCATGACGGGCAACGGGCTTTCGGCCGAGGGCCTGCAAGCGACGTTCGCCGAGAACCCCGCCGCATCGATCGCGCTCATCGCCGCGTGCCTGCAGCCATTCGTGGCGTATTTGCTACGGTTCGTCTACCGTCATTACGCGCAGGGGGACACGGGCTATGCCGTGTCGAACCTCATCGCGCTTCTGTGCGCCGAGATGCTCCTGCAAAACATCGTGGGGATCGCCGGTATGGCGGTGCTGCTCTGGCGCACCTGGAGGCGCGGCTCCGAGGGCCTTGGCGCCTGGCGTGCGCATCGTGGCGTCGGCGGCATGCTCGTCGATATCTCCGGAGCCCTCGTGGTGCTGGCACTCGCCGGTATCTGCTTCTTCGCGAGCACGCGCCTTGGCGCGTAGCGGACGGCAGGCACCTTGGGCGCGCCTCTGCATTTGGAACTCTCGCGAAGTGAGTCGGCGCTGAGTACAATATGGTGCTGTGAACGCGCCCGTCTGGATGGCGGGCGCGTTTTTCGGCAAATCGAGCGCAAGGGGAAACGCATGGCTCAGCAGCGCGACATGTTCGACGACATTATCGATATCAGCAAGGGCATCGATGCGCTCAAAAACCCGTTCGGCGGCATTACCGACGCGCTGATCGGCACGGTGGACGATTCCAAGCCGCATTGGAACCCGGCGGATTACAAGGAACGTCCGCGTGTGAACTGCATTCCATGCCTGGCCTGCAAGTCCGACAAGAGCGGCTGCCGCGCGTGCATCGACGTGTGCCCCGTTAACGCCATCGAGATCGAGGACGGCGCCATCGACGTGCTCGACAGCTGCCGCAAGTGCGGCCTGTGCGTGGCATCGTGTCCCACGGAGGCGTTCGTGAGCCCGCGCCTGCAGCCCAAGAAGGTTTACGACGCCGTGGCTCGCGCGGCGACCGCCCACGAGACGGCCTACGTCACCTGCACGCGTGCCCTCAAGCGCATCCCGCGCGAGAACGAAGTCGTGCTTGCCTGCGTGGGCGATGTCACGCGCGAGACGTGGTTCTCCATCCTCACCGATTTTCCCAACGTGAGCGTGTACCTGCCGCTCGACATCTGCACGGCCTGTCGAAACGCCGCGGGCGAGGAGATGCTCGGCGAGGCCATCGCGACTGCCGAGGAGTGGGCCGGTCGTGGCATGGGTCTCGAGGTCGAGCCGAAGGACCTTGTGTGCAACAAACGCCGCGAGTACGAGCGCAAGGAGTTCGTCGACAACATCGTGCGCCAGACGGGTCTGACGGTGTCCAAGCTCACGCCGGCGACCGCTGCCGTGGCAACCGTGACGCAGCGCATCCGCGAGCATTCGAGCCGCGTGAGCGCGCTGGAGAAGACTCTCAACACCGCCTGCGGGACGACGTCGCAAAAGCGCCGCCGCGTCCTCACCCAGGGTCGCCAGCTCATGCTTTCCACACTTCAGCAGCACCCGGAGCTCGCGGAGAACGTGCGGGTGCAGATACCCGAGTGCGACCATGACAAATGCACCATGTGCGGGGATTGCGTCGCGGCGTGCCCCGTGTTCGCATGCGATCTGCTCGCAAGTGGCAAGCTCGCCATTGAACCCACGTATTGCATCGGCTGCGGCCTGTGCGCCGAGGTGTGCGGCGACCACGCCCTCACGATGGTCGAGCGCGATGGCGCCGAGCTCGTGGTTCCCGATCCCGAGGCCGAGCGCAAGGCGAAGCTCGCTGCGGAGGCCAAGGCCGAGTACGCCGAGGCCAAGGCCCAGGTCAAGAAGACCGTGGACAAGGTCCTCGACAGTGTGGAGAAGTTCGCGGAGTAAGGGACGCGGAAATAATTCGTACGACCCCGCGCTTCTGGCTCGATCTTGAGACAACATATCAGCTGAAGATGCTCGAGAGACGGGAAATGCCCGAAGTGCGAGCGCTTGCCTGATGTGATTACCCTACATATGGTCAAATAACGCCAAATGTAGGGTAATACTCGACTAAAACTCGCGAGAGTTAACTTTCACGGAGCTTTCACGGGGATACATCCGCAAAAATGCCGCGAGAGTTAACTCTCGACAAGGGGTAGGCAGATTTGCAGCAAGATTGCAGGGAGGGATTGCGGTAGAGGGATTGCGGCGGAGGGATTGCGGCGGAGGGATTGTGCGGCGCGCGGCGCGAGGGGCTTGACCCCCGCGTCTCTTTGCTATGTCAACGGGCTATAATGACAAGGTTTACGTGTTAACGGCGCCATATGCGCCGCGTTGAGTAAAGGAATCCCATGGCACTCTCCATCGGAATCGTCGGCTTGCCCAACGTGGGCAAGTCCACGCTGTTCACCGCCCTTACCAAGAAGGGCGGCCTGGCCGCCAATTATCCGTTTGCTACGATCGATCCCAACGTGGGCATCGTCGATGTCCCGGACGACCGCCTACAGGCGCTCGCCGACATCGTGCATCCTGGCCGCATCGTTCCCGCGACGGTCGAGTTTGTCGACATCGCCGGCCTGGTCAAGGGTGCCGCCTCCGAGGGCGCGGGCCTGGGCAACCAGTTCCTGGCGAACATCCGCGAGTGCGATGCCATCTGCCAGGTGGTTCGCTATTTCAAGGACCCGGACGTCATGCGCGAGGCCAACCACACGGGCGATTTCGTCGACCCCGCGAGCGATGCTGAGACCATCATGACCGAGCTCATCCTGGCCGACATGCAGTCGCTCGAGAAGCAGCTTCCCAAGCTCGAGAAGGAGGCCAAGCGCGACGCCGAGCTCAAGCCTAAGCTCGAGATCGCCAAGCGCCAGCTCGAGTGGCTCAACGAGGGCAACCGCGCCGCCACGCTCGAGATGACCGACGAGGAGCGCGCTGCCGCCAAGGGCCTCTTCCTGCTCACCATGAAGCCCATGCTCTATGTGGCCAACGTCGACGAGGACATGCTGGGCGAGGAGCTCGACCCCATCGACGGCGTCGTGCCCATCCCAATCTGCGCCAAAGTGGAGGCCGAGCTTTCCGAGCTCGACCCCGAGGAGGCTCAGATGTTCCTGGCCGACCTTGGGCTTGAGCGCTCGGGTTTGGAGACCCTCGCCCAGGCGGCATACAAGCTCCTCGGCCTGCAGAGCTTCTTTACCGCGGGCGAGATGGAGGTCAAGGCCTGGACCGTGCGCCAGGGCGCCACGGCTCCTCAGGCCGCGGGCGTGATCCACACCGATTTCGAGCGCGGATTCATCAAGGCCGAGACGATCGCGTACGACGATTACGTTGAGCTCGGCGGCGAGAAGGGCGCCAAGGAGGCGGGACGTCTGCGCATGGAGGGTAAGGACTACGTCATGCAGGACGGCGACGTCGTTCACTTCCGCTTCAACGTGTAAGGAGGGACTGTAATGTTCTCGTTTGGCAAGAAAAATGGCACAAGGGCCATGGTGGCCATCATGCTTTCGTTCATCCCGCTGATCGCGGTGCTGATGGTTTTCCCGCAGCTCGGCGACCAGGTTCCCATGAAGGTCAGCTCCGCGGGCGAGGTTCTGCGCTGGGGCTCCAAGTGGGAGCTCATGCTCATTCCGGCTTTTGGCTTCCTGCTTTCGGGTGCCACGATCGCCACGGGCATCAAGAACGCCAAGGGCTATCGCGATGATAAGGCCCTCGCCGTCATCACCTTCCAGCGTGCGGTCCGCAATGCGACGGTCCAGGGAATCGTCTTCATCATCGCCACGGGCATTATCCTGTACGGCGTCTATACCGGCTCGGGGATTGGCATCTAATCCGAGCGCGTGGAGAGCTTTGTCGTCCATTGTGGACGCTAAAACGCTTCAGGCCGCATAAAACTGCTCATTGGCACCCCATATCGGGTGGAAACCCGTTACAATTTTTCCTAGCTATGCGCCGCGGCCGTGCTTTGCGCGGCCGCGCATTGTTGGGGGAGATATGGAAGGGAAGCCAATGTTCTCTCTGCACAAGACGAGGGGTGGCGTGCATCCGCCCCAGTGCAAGGATATGCGGGATTTTGCCTGCACGTCCATCACGTCGCCCGAGCGAGTGCTCATTCCGCTGAATATGCACATCGGCGCGCCGGCGAGTCCGGTGGTGAGCGAGGGCGACCATGTATATGTCGGCACGTTGATCGGCCAGGTCGAGGGCCTGGGCTCCCCGATCCACGCGAGCATTTCCGGCACGGTCGCCAAGGTGGCGACCGAGCAGCTGCCCACGGGCGCGACCGCACCCGTGGTGGAGATCGTCTCCGACGGCAAGATGGAGGCCGACCCCGCGCTCAAGGCGCCCGAGTACACCACCAAGGAGGAGTTTATCTCCTGCGTGCGCGATTCCGGCATGGTGGGCCTGGGCGGTGCCTCGTTCCCCACGTGGTTCAAGATGCGCGCCCCGCAAGGCAAGAGCTTCGAGTTTCTCGTGGTCAACGGCATGGAGTGCGAGCCCTACATCACGAGCGACTACCGCCAGATGATGGAGCATACCGAGCGCGTCGTCGACGGCGTGTTCCGCACCATCGAGGCGCTCGAGATTCCCGCCGCCGTCATCGGCGTCGAGGATAACAAGCCCGAGGCCATCCTCGAGCTCCAGCGCGTGGTCAAGGAGAAGGGTCGCGAGGACCGTATCGAGGTCATGTCGATCCCCACCAAGTACCCCGCCGGTGGCGAGAAGGTGCTCATCAAGGCCACGACCGGCCGCGACGTCCCCGCCGGTGGCCTGCCCATCGATGTGGGCTGCCTCGTGGTCAACGTCACCACCATCTCGCGCGTGGAGCAGTACTTCCGCTATGGCATGCCCCTCACCTGTAAGACCGTCACGGTCACGGGCGACTGTATCGCCAAGCCGGGCAACTATCGCATCCCCATCGGCATGAGCGTCCGCGACGTCATCGAGGCCACGGGCGGTATGGTCAAGGAGCCCAGGAAGATCATCATGGGCGGACCGATGATGGGTCGCACCATCACCGATATCGATTGCCCGATCATCAAGGCGAACAACGCGATCGTCGCCCTGCACGACGCCGCCGTCCTGCCGGACGAGACCGCCTGCATCCGCTGCGGCCGCTGCGTGCGCGCCTGCCCGCTGTCGCTGTCGCCCTTTGCGCTCGACGGCGCCTCCCGCAGCCATGACGTGGTCGCGCTCGACGAGCTCGCCGTCATGAACTGTATGGAGTGCGGCTCCTGCGCGTACGTGTGCCCGGCGCACCGTCGCATTACCGCGGCAATCCGCGAGGGCAAGGCCGTCTACCGCGGTGAGGTTGCGCGCCTGACCGCCCCGGCCAAGCCCGCCGTCCCGTCCGAGAAGAAGGAGGCGTAAACCATGAACCTCATCAACGAGGCCTCGCCTCACTTCCACGGGAAGGGCTCCACGCAGTGGATCATGGGTATGGTGTGCCTGTCGCTTGTACCCACGCTCGTGGCGTCTGTGTTCCTTTACGGCCTCGGCGCTCCGCTGCTCGTACTGGTCTGCGTCGCCACTGCGCTCGTGACCGAGCACGTGTGCTGCAAGCTCATGCATCGCGAGAGCACCGCGGGCGACCTGTCCTGTGTGGTCACCGCCATGCTGTTCGCCTTCACCCTGCCTGCCGACTGCGGTTATTTCCCGGCGATCCTGGGCACCGTGTTCGCCGTCGCCGTGGTCAAGATGCTCTTCGGCGGCATAGGCTGCAACTTCGCCAACCCGGCTGTCGCCGGCCGCGTGTTCATCATGCTCGCCATGCCCATCGCCCTGGGTGCCTACCCCGACATCATGGGCCGACCGCTCGACGCCATCACTGGCGCCACCCCGCTGGCGATGAACGCCGCGGGTGATGCTCCCTACAGCTACATGGACATGATGTTCGGCATGCACGCAGGCGCGCTTGGCGAGACCTGCATTATCACGTTGCTCGCGGGCTACGTGTTCCTGCTCGTGCTGCGTGTGGTCGACGCCTGGGCGACCGTGCCCTTCATCGCCACGGTTGCCGTTATCACGGGCCTGGCCGGCCAGGACGCCATCTACCAGGTTCTCTCCGGCGGTCTTGCGCTCGGTGCCTTCTATATGGCTACCGACTACACCACCACGCCCATGACGCCGAAGGGCAAGATCATCTTCGGCATAGGCTGTGGCGTCATCACCGCGCTCGTGCGCCTGTTCGCCTCCGCCCCTGAGGGCGTGGCGTTCTCCATCCTGTTCATGAACATGTTCACCCCGCTGATCGACCGCTACACGCGTCCTCAGCCCGCTGGAGGTGTGAAGCATGCCCTCGTCTAGCAAATGTCCCCTGGCACGTCGCCGCAACGGTGCCATCTTCTCCGCGTTCGCGGTCCTGCTCGTCGCGCTTGCGTGCGCGGGCGTGCTTGCGGGCACGCATTACGGCCTGACCGACGCTTTCACCGCCTCCGATGCCGCTCTTGACGAGGCGAAGGGCGGCGCCCAGCGCAAGGCGTTGTTCCCCGATGCCGGATCCTTCGAGGCCCAATCTGCTCCTGCTGTTGAGGGCCTGAATTCCGTGTACCGCGCCGACACCGGCGAGTGGGTCTTCGACGTGACCTCCTCCCAGGGCTACCACGGCGACGTTGAGCTCATGGTGGGCATCAACGCCGACGGCACCGTGGCGGGCCTGCAGGTCGTCGCCGAGAACGAGACCGACGGCATCGGCACCAACGCGCTCACCGAGGAGTACTTCGGCGGTTTCGCGGGCTCTCCCGCCGCCGGTGAGTTCACGGTCGAGGAAGCGGGCTCGGGCCAGACCCACGTCGACGCCGTCTCCGGTGCGACCTTCACCTCGCGCGCCGTGGTCGACTGCCTCAATATCGCCTTCGCCGCCTACGCTCAGATGGGAGGCAACTAATGGCCTTGAATGAGAACATCGTGCGCGAGCAGGACGCTCGTATCTCCAAGATGATCCATACGCCCACGTTCCTCGTGGTCGCGGGCGCCCTGCCCGCCCTGTACGCCGCCACCTCGCTGGAGAACGGCGTTGCTATCGGCATCGTGACCGCCGTCGCCATCTTGGTGATGGCCCTCGTCGCCCCGGTGCTGCGTGCCTTCACCGGCGTGTGGTCGCGTTCCGCCGTCATGCTCATGCTGAGCGTCACCGTGGTGACGCTGCTCGGGTACGCCGTGCGCGTGATCGATCCCGTCGTGTTCGAGGCGCTCGGCATCTACCTGCCGCTCGTCGCCGTCAACGCGCTCGTGGTCGCTTGGATCGCCGGCGACGGCCTCGTGGTCGCCCCGGCCAAGACGCCGCTCGCCACCGCCGCCTTCGCGGCCGTGTGCGTGTTCGCGACCCTCGCGTTCGTGGGCTTCATCAACGGCATGTTCACCACCGGCCAGGTCTTCGGTCTCACCATGGGCGAGCTCGCCGCCTCGCCGATCGCCGCCTTCGGCAAGCCCACGGGCTCGCTGCTGGTGCTGGCGCTCGTGGCAGTGTT
Source organism: uncultured Collinsella sp. (assembly GCF_959026545.1). Taxonomy (NCBI): domain Bacteria; kingdom Bacillati; phylum Actinomycetota; class Coriobacteriia; order Coriobacteriales; family Coriobacteriaceae; genus Collinsella; species uncultured Collinsella sp. Next base: position 200,881 of record NZ_CAUFLV010000001.1, on the reverse strand, counting down.
CGTGCAGTCCATCGAGCAGGTGTGCGCCAAGGGCGCTGCCGCCGATGGCGCCGATGCGGAAGGGGGTGAGCGCTAATGGCGTTCCTCAATGCGCTCTTTACCGCCGCTCTCGATAACAACCTCGTGTTCGCGCAGCTCGTCGGCATGGTGTCCGTCGTGCTGGTGGCCGGCCGCCCGCAGGACTCCTGGTGCTTCGGCGGCATGGTCGCGGTGGCGACCGCCGTCGCCGGCGCCTTGGGCTGGCCGCTGTACACGCAGCTCCTGCAGCCTTGGGGCGTGGCCTATCTGGCCCCGCTCGCGTATGTGCTCGTGAGCTGGACCGCCATCGTCGTCATCGCGACGGTTCTCGGTGCCGGCAAGACCGTGGCGGAGCGCGAGCGCCTGCTGCGCACGTGCCCGATCATCGCCTGTAACGCCGCCGTGCTGGCCGTCTCGCTCGGCAATGCCGCCGCTGCTGAGACCCTCACCTGGGACGCCGCCCTCGGCAGCTCGCTGGGAGCCGGCCTGGGCGTGCTCCTCGCCGTCGTGCTGTTCGCCTTCGTGCGCGACCGCATCGACGAGCGCCTGGTGCCCGCCGCCCTGCGCGGCCTGCCCATTACGCTCGTGACCGCGTCCCTCATGGCGCTGGCGTTCACCGGAGTCGCCGGTATCGCCGGCGGACTGTTCGTGTAAGGGGGTTTGAGCCATGTTCGAATCCGTGTTCTACACCGTGGCGCCCATGCTCGTCCTGGGCTTCGTGGCGGTTCCCGCGGCGCTCGTGCTGTCCGTGTGCGCCGGCGTGCACAAGCACGCCGAGTGGCGCGAGTACAAGGCGGCGCTTGCCGCCGAGGCGGAGGCCGATGCCAGTGCCGTCGAGTTCGGAGCTGACGAGGCCTAGTCGATCCTCCTCTAAGGTCGCCGGGTCCGGAGATGATGCCGCCGGTGCCGATACCGACGGGCCTGGAGATGACGCTACCAGGGCAGCCAGGGGTGCATCGTTTCCATTGCCAAGGCGGTCGAGATCTGGTCGCACCCGCCGACGTCTAGAGCGTCGCTGCCATCGAGAACTTCGCTGTTAGAGCGTCGTTTTCCGCCAACAAGGCATCCATTAGATGTGCCATTGAGGACGATGTCCTCAATGGCACATTTTTTCTTTGGCGATCGATGACCGCGAGGCCTTGGATTGCATCTGCTGCCATCGCAACATCTCTGTCAGCTTGCAAATACACAAATGTTGCCTCAAAACGCGATGCGTGAAGTACGCAAAATCATGTCACCCTTTCTACCTGCTCTTTTGTGATGCCAATATAGCTCTCTACTCGGCCTAACGTGATTTGGGGCAACATTTGCGTATTTGCACGCCAAACGTTCGCTGCAATGACTCTTTGACATGCCGTATGGGCAGCTTAGACGGTCCGTAGGAGGGGGCCGTGTGTTTGTGAGGGGCGACCATGCGAAGGCGCTTGATTCTCGACGCGATGGTACTCTGTAACAGTTGAAATCAATCAAGGAGGCAGACGTGGCTGATCAGCAGAGTTTGTTCGGGGGTATGACGGGACAGGGCGAGACCGGGGTTCCAGCGCACGTCGCTGCGGACGGCGAGGGCACTGGTGCCCAGATGGTCGCCAACGCGTCAGCCGGTGCCGCCGCGGATGCATCCACCGGCTCTCGGTCCCCCCTTGAGGGCGCCGCCCATGCTCAGACGGTCGACCAGGCGGCGGCGCGTGCGGCCGAGCTGCGCCATCTGCTCGATTACCACGCCTATCGGTACTACGCCCTCGACGCTCCCGAGATTACGGACGCGGCGTTCGACAAGCTCCTCATCGAGCTCCAGCAGATCGAGGCAGCCTATCCCGGGCTCGTCACCCCGGATTCCTACACCCAGCGCGTGGGCGGTTACGTGTCTGAGCAGTTCACGCCTGTCACACACATGGCGCGCATGTATTCCATGGACGATGCCATGAACCTCGAGGAGCTCGACGAGTGGCTCGCCCGCACGGAAGATGCGCTTGGCGCCGGGCACGTGGCCTACACCTGCGAGCTCAAGATTGACGGCCTCGGTGTGGCCCTCACCTACCAAAATGGCGCCTTTGTGCGCGCCGCCACGCGCGGCGACGGCACCACGGGCGAGGACGTATCGCTTAACGTTCGCACGATTAAGGACGTGCCCATGCACCTCTCCGAGGCGGCGCTCGCGCACATGGGCGCGGACCGCGCGACCCCCATCGAGGTCCGCGGCGAGGTCTATATGCCCAAGGGCAGCTTTGCCCGCCTGAACGCCGAGGCCGACGCCGAGGGCCGCGAGCCCTTCGCCAACCCCCGCAACGCCGCTGCGGGCAGTCTGCGTCAGAAGGACCCCAAGGTCACGGCAACGCGCAACCTCGCTACCTTCATCTATGCCATCGCCGACACGGCGCCGCTGCACGTTGACTCCCAACACGAGTTCCTCGACTGGCTCCGCAGTGCCGGCTTTTCGGTGAACCCCAACGTCGCTCGCTGCACTTCGCCGGCGGAAGTCCACGCCTTCTGCGCCGACGCCCTTGCGCATCGCGCCGACCTCGATTACGACATCGATGGCGTGGTGGTGAAGGTCGACGGATTCGATCAGCAGCTTGACCTGGGCTTCACCGCCCGTGCTCCGCGCTGGGCCATCGCCTTCAAGTTCCCTCCTGAGGAGAAGACAACCGTTCTGCGCGAGATTCGCATCCAGGTAGGCCGAACCGGCGTGCTCACCCCGGTCGCCGAATTCGACCCCGTCACGGTGGCCGGCTCCACCATCGCCCGCGCCACCCTGCATAACCTCGACGAGATCCGCCGCAAGGACGTCCGTCCCGGCGACACCATCATCGTCCATAAGGCGGGCGACGTGATCCCCGAGGTTGTGGGGCCGGTGCTGGACAAGCGCCCCGCCGACGCGCCCGAGTGGGATATGCCCGTTGCCTGCCCCGCCTGCGGCAGCCCCGTCGTGCATGAGGGCGATGAGGTCGCGTACCGCTGCATCTCACTCGACTGCCCCGCTCAGCTCAAGGAGCGCCTTATCCATTGGGTGAGCCGCGGCTGCATGGACGTGGACGGCGTGGGCGACGAACTCATCGACAAGATGATCGAGGCGGGCCTGCTGCACGATGTCGCCGATTTCTACCTGCTCGACGTCGATGCAATCGCCGCGCTCGATACCGGCCGCACCTACGTCAAGGACGACAAGAAGAAGGGCGTAGCCGCGGGCGACTCCATCAAGGTGGGCACCGCTATCGCAACCAAAGTCATGGACGAGCTCATACGCTCTAAGGAGCAGCCGCTCTCTCGCGTGCTGTTCGCGCTCGGCATCCGCCATGTGGGCAAGTCCGTTGCCGAGGTCCTCGCGAAGCGATTCCTCACCATCGACGCGCTGGCCGCCGCATCCGAGGAGGACATTGCCGCGTGTGAGGGCATCGGCCCCAAGATCGCGGCGTCCGTGCGTGAGTTCCTCTCCGTGCCCGAGAATCTCGAGGTCCTGCAGCGCCTGCGCGACGTTGGCCTCACACTCGAGGAGAACCTGGGTGCCGCGGTGGCGCAGGCGGCTCAAGAGACCGGCGTCGATGCCACCCTCGCGTCCGGGCAACCGCTCGCCGGCCTCACCTTCGTGCTCACCGGTACGCTCGTCAACCGCACGCGCGACGAGGCGGGCGCGGCGCTCAAGCTGCTCGGCGCCAAGGTTTCCGGCTCGGTCTCCAAGAAGACGAGCTACCTGGTGGCGGGTCCCAAGGCGGGGTCAAAACTCACCAAGGCAGAGAGTTTGGGCGTGCCTGTGCTCGATGAAGCAGCGATGGAGGCGATTCTTGCAACCGGAGAGGTACCAAATGTGTAGTACCATGCGGTGACAAAATTGTCACTTGTACGTTAGGCGGTTGCAGACATGGGGTACGCATCTGACCGCGGTCGCTCGAGGCGCCCTGTGGAACGCGATGAGGAAGCCTACGGGTCCACCGACTGGAACGGCGACGGCGGATATGCCTCCGGCGGGGGATTTGGGTCAAGTCGCGCCTCGGGGAATGGATCCGCAAGAAGGCCGGGCATTCAGCTGGCGTCATCGCGGAGTGGGAGTGCCGGCGCAGGGGCAACGCGTCGATCCGTGGGACATGCAGGCGCCGATGGTTACGAGCGTGACCGTGGCGATCGCTCTGCACACGCATCTTGGCACGGCAACGCGCGTGACGACTACGGGACGCGTTCATCCTCTCAGTATGGGTATCGTCGGAGTGGGGCATCGGGTTATCGCTCCTCGTATGCCGGCGCGGGTGGACAGGGGGCGCTCGAACGAGCCGTGTGCCTACTGCGCTCCGTACCTGCGTCTTGGTATGCCGCGCTTGCCTGCATTGTGGTGTTGGCGGTGATCATCCCGAGTGCGATTGCCCACAACGCCGCTGCTGCGGCTGAGGCTGCCAAGCAGGAAGCCGCCAAGGAGAAGGCCGCGACGAAAGCCGAGGTAAAGACCGCGTCAGAGTCCGAACAGCTTGAGGACCTCCAGTTCGATCTCACTGCGGCGTCGTTTGACGAAATGCCCACCGATGACGGACTGCGGCTGTTCTCACTGTCCGGATTGAAGAGCCCCACGATCGCATCGGACGACTTTGCCAGCGTCGAGCAGGCAATCGACGCTATTGAGGAGCAGGGAAGCGCATCCGTCGTGTTTATTGATGTGGAGACGGGCCGCGGCATCTCGTACCAGCCCGATTTGGTGACGTATGGTGCGAGCTCCTTCAAGGCCCTCTACTCCCTGTATGTGTGCGAGGAGTTCATCGAGACGGGCGACGCCTCGCTGGACACGCATTGCACGGTCAACTACTCGCTGAGCCCTGACGGGTTCTACGCGGGCAGCTCCTACACCATCTCCAGCCTCATCGAAGGAGCGATCACGCAGTCGAGCAACAACGCGTATGGAGCGTTGAGGAACGCGTTTGATCAAGAGGGGTTCGACGAATGGGTCACGGCGCTTGGCGCCATGGACGCCGTCTATCGCTCCGACTCCTGGTTCCCTACCTATTGCGCCCGTAGCTCGGCGCGCTTATGGACGGAAATGCTCAGCTATATATCGGGTGGCACGGACACGGCGCAATGGCTGAGCGACCTGACAAGCCAGACGGCGGTCTCCTTTATCCGCGATGGACTTGAGGGTATGGGCGCGACCGTGCGTGACAAGGCAGGCTGGTGCTCCGATTCCGATCCCGCGTACAACAGCGTGAGCGATGCCGGCATCGTCGAGATCGACGGGAAGACTTACATCATGTCGATCCTTACCGCCATGCCTGACTCCGAGTCGAACCGTGAGCTCGTGGGCGATTTGGCGCGTGCCCTGCTCTCGTGTCGCGAAGGCCTTGACGTGCAGGATTCCGCCGAGGCGTAGGCTCCGGGGTGCTTCGAGGCTGGCCGTGGTCGGAAGTTCTGCCGAAGTCGGGGCGTGCCGAGGGGTTCGTATGCCCGTGCGGCGTACAATGATGCGCGGAAAGCCTCGGCTAAGGAGATGCGCATGATCAAGTTGTTCGCGAGTGATTTGGATGGAACCCTGCTGAATGCCCTGCACGAGGCGGACCGCACGATCCGCGGCGCCATCAAGAAGGCGGGTGAACTCGGCGCGCATGTTGTTCCCGCTACGGGACGCTCGGTGTTGCCCATTGGCGACCGCGGTTTCACGGGCCTCAAGATTGACGCTGTGTGCGCCAACGGGTCGATTGTCCGCGGGCAAAATGGCGAGGTGCTCAAGACGTTTTCCGTCGACCCCGCATTCGTGGAGGAGCTGCTGTGCGCATTCCCGCAGATCTGCTTTGATTGCTGTACGCCCGACGGCATGTTCTCGAGCGGCAGCTACGAAATGCATCAGGCGGGATTCAAACGCGATGGCCTCATGCGACGCATCATCATGCGCGGCATGCGCGCCCGCGGCGGCGCGCATGAGGAGCAGTTCTTCGACCAGCCGCTCTCGTCAATCCTCTCGCACGAGGTCTGCAAGATCAATTGCCGCGTGACGTCCGAGGAGCTCGACCGCGAGCTCAAGGCGTTCCTCGCCGACCATGCGGATACGGTGGTCAACGCCCCGTTCGATCCCGTGATGTTTGAGATTACCGACAAGGACTGCAATAAGGGCGAGTCGGTGGCGTGGCTCGGCCGCTACTACGGCATCGAGGAGGATGAGATCGCCGTGTACGGTGACGGTGGCAACGACCTGGCAATGCTCAGCCGCTTCCGCCATTCTTACGCCACGGCGAATGGCAGTGATGCCGCCAAGGCCGCCGCGAGCGCGACGATCGGCCGTTGCGAGTTCCACGCGGTACCCAAGCACATCCTCAAGACCCTCCACAGCCAGCAGTGTATTCAAATCGCGTAATCCCTTCGCCCGTTTTCGCGTTGAAGCTTGCACAACCCTTACCGTGCTGATTCCATGTTGATGCACACCGTGTGCAATAATGCACAGAGAGTGAATTAGAACTCGGTCGAGGAAAGGGGCGATATGCCTCAGCCAACGGGCACATCCGCGTGCAAGTCCGATCGTCGCAGCCTGCGCTCCCAGCGCGCGCTCAGGTCGGCCCTCGCGGAGGAGATCACGGCGGGGGAGGACATCTCGCGCATCAGCGTCGCCGCGCTCACGGAGCGCGCGGGTCTTACGCGGCGAACGTTCTACTCGCACTATAAGGACATTCCCGACTTCATCGAGCAGGTGGAAGACGCGCTTTTGGCCGAGGTTCGCACGCTCGTGCGCGCCATTGCCGAGGCGACCCTGCCCGAGCTGTACGAGAGCATCGAGCACCTTGAGCCGGCGCCCGGCTCGGTTGAGCTGCTCCGTTACATCGCCGACAACCGCGAGCTCATCGGGGCACTGATTGGTCCCGGCGGTGACCAGGCGTTTATCAAGAAAGTCATCGATATGGCCTGCGCCGCAGTGTCGGACCGCATGCAGACGGGCATCTTTCCCGGCGCGCTCGGTGCCTTTTTCGACTACTACCTCGCCTCGGTGGTCGCCTCCGAGGTGGGCGTGGTGCAGCGCTGGTTCGATCGCGACCTCGCCGAGACGCCCGAGACGATGGCGCGCATCATGACGGTCATCGCCTTTGTGCGCCCGGGCGACCTCTACGGCATGCCCATCGACGTCAATGTGGCCGCATATGGCCTCAAGCTCATGGGACTGAATGTAGACAATTGCGAAATACCCCCGAATGACCTCCTTGCCGACCTTACGGCCATGCTCGCGGGCGGCACCTCGTCTTCCCCGACGGAAGGGAACTAACTATGGCTGACGATATGCAGAACATGCAGGCGAATTGCTCTGGGGCCTGCGGTGCCCCGGATTCTCCCGAACGGGGAGAGCTCGCGGGGGTGCCGCAGGCCCCGGAGGGTGCCATCTGGAACCCCGAGAACGCCCGCGGCGATCTCCGCGTGGGCATCGATGTGGGCTCCACCACGGTCAAGCTCGCCGTGCTGAACGACGAGAGCCAGATTGTATACGCTAAGTACCAGCGCCATCACACCGACGTCCGCGCCTGCGCGCGCGACCTGTTCGCCGGGGCCGCCACCGTGCTGCCCGAGGCTCGCATGACCTGCGCCATCACCGGCTCGGGCGGTCTTCTGCTCTCGCAGTGGCTCGGCCTCGAGTTCGTGCAGGAGGTCATTGCGAGCAAGCGCGCCGTCGAGACGCTCATCCCGCAAACCGACGTCGCCATCGAGCTCGGTGGCGAGGACGCCAAGATCATCTACTTCGACTCGGGCATCGAACAGCGCATGAACGGCACGTGCGCGGGAGGCACCGGCGCGTTCATCGACCAGATGGCGACCCTCTTGCACACGGACGCCGGCGGCCTGAACGAACTCGCCGCGCGCGCCGAGACCATCTATCCCATCGCGAGCCGCTGCGGCGTGTTCGCCAAGACGGACGTGCAGCCCCTCCTCAATGAGGGCGCCCGCCCCGAGGACGTCGCCGCCTCGATCTTCCAGGCGGTTGTGACCCAGACCATCTCCGGCCTGGCGTGCGGCAGGCCGATCCGTGGTCACGTCGCCTTCCTCGGCGGCCCGCTGCAGTACCTCTCCGAGCTGCGTCATCGCTTCTACCTCACGCTCAACCTCGACGACGAGCACATCATCGTGCCCGACAACGCCCATCTGTTCGTGGCCTCCGGCGCGGCCATGGCACATGAGTCGAGCAAGCTCGTGCGGTTCGGCGAGCTCATCGACGCCATCGACGCGCTGGGCGACACCCAGGGTGACGAGGTCGCCCGCCTGGATCCGCTGTTCGCGACCGAGGCCGACCTCGCCGAGTTCCGGGAGCGTCACGCGCGCGAGGTCGTGCCCCGCGGCGAGCTTGAGGGCTACACCGGGCGCGTGTTCATCGGCCTCGACGCCGGCTCCACCACGATGAAGGCCGCGATGGTGGGTGAGGATGGTCAGCTCCTGCACACCTGGTACGGTAACAACAACGGCGACATTCTGGGTACCGCCAAGACCATCATGGCGGACTTCTACGCGCATATCCCGGCTGGTTGCACCATCGGCCACGTGACCACCACCGGTTACGGCGAGGCCCTGCTCATCGAGGCCCTCAAGGCCGACTCGGGCGAGATCGAGACCGTCGCCCATCTGCGCGGCGCCCGCGCCTTCCTCCCCGGCGTCGAGTTCATCCTCGACATCGGCGGCCAGGACATGAAGTGCCTGCGCGTGCGCGACGGCGTGATCGAGCACATCATGCTCAACGAGGCCTGCTCCTCTGGCTGCGGTAGCTTCATCGAGAGCTTCGCCGTGTCTATGGATATGGACGTGCGCGCGTTCGCGGCCGAGGCCATCGCGGCGAAGAACCCCGTCGACCTGGGCAGCCGCTGCACCGTGTTCATGAACTCGCGCGTCAAGCAGGCGCAGAAGGAGGGCGCCACGGTGGGCGACATCGCGGCGGGCCTGTCCTACTCCGTGATCAAGAACGCCCTGTTCAAGGTCATCAAGCTGCGTGATCCCAAGGAGATCGGCACGCAGGTGATCGTCCAGGGCGGCACCTTCATGTCCGACGCGACCCTGCGCGCGTTCGAGCAGCTCACGGGCGTGCACGCCGTGCGCCCCGACATCGCCGGCTGCATGGGCGCGTACGGCGCGGCCCTGCTCGCCCGCGACCGCGCCGGCGCCTCTGGAGTCTCGACGGTGCTCTCTGCCCCCGATATCGCCGCGCTGACGGTCGAGCAGAGGCACGCCCGTTGCGGACGCTGCTCCAACAACTGTCAGCTCACCATCAACGACTTTGGCGGCGGCCGCCGCTTCATCACGGGCAACCGCTGCGAGAAGGGCGCGGGCCACAAGAAGCAGAAGTCTGAGGCGCCCAACCTGTTCGCCGCCAAGAACGACCTTCTGTTCAACCGCCCGACCCTGGCGCCCGAGGAGGCTCCGCGCGGCACCGTGGGCATCCCGCGCGCCCTCAACATGTACGAGAACTACCCGTTCTGGCACGCGTTCTTCACGCGCCTGGGCTTCTCCGTCGTGCTTTCCGACAACTCCAGTAAGGCCACGTACGAGAGCGGCATCGAGTCCATGCCGAGCGAGAGCGTGTGCTATCCGGCCAAGCTCTCCCACGGCCACGTGATGAACCTCATCGAGAAAGATCCGGATTTCATCTGGATGCCCTGCGTGCGCTGGGAGCGCAAGGAGGATCCGTCGGCGGGCAACTGCTACAACTGCCCCATCGTGATGAGTTACCCCACGGCGCTCGGACTGAATATCGACGACATCAGCGAGAAGCACGTCGAGTTCATGTATCCGTTCGTGCCCTACCACGACAAGATCGAGCTCAAGCGCCGCCTGTATGAGCTGCTCGCCGTCGAGCGCGTGGCCGATGCGGAGGCCGGACGCGGCCGCGTGCACGGGCCCAAGCTCACCCGTACCGAGATCGACGACGCCGTGAACGCCGCCTACGAGGCCGACGCCCGCTTTCATCAGGACATCCAGACCATGGGCGAGGAGGCCATGCACTGGATCGAGGAGCACGGCGGCCACGGCATCGTGCTGGCGGGGCGTCCCTACCACAACGACCCCGAGATCAACCACTCGCTGCCCGAGCTCATCGCGAGCTTTGGCTTTGCGGTCCTCACCGAGGACTCCGTGGCGCACCTGGTGAAGCCGGAGCGCCCGATCCGCGTGGTCGACCAGTGGATGTACCACAGCCGCCTCTACGCGGCCGCGCGCTTCGTGACCATGCGCAACGACCTCGACCTTATCCAGCTCAACTCCTTCGGCTGCGGCCTGGACGCCCTCACCACCGACCAGGTGCAGGAGATCTTGGAGGCCTCCGGCAAGATCTACACGGTGCTCAAGATCGACGAGGTGTCCAACCTGGGCGCCGCACGCATTCGCATCCGATCGCTCATGGCGGCGCTCAAGGACCAGGAGGCCGAGCGCGCCGCCGAGGCCGCCGCGTCGGGCGACGCCTACGAGCCGGGCGAGGCCTCGCCCGTGGCGCCCTCCACCGACGCGCCGGTGTTCGCGACGCACAAGTACGCCCTCGAGGCGCAGCGCGCGAGCAAGAGCGCCGCGTTCCCCAAGGTCGCGTTCACCGAGGAGATGCGCGACGCGGGCTACACCATCCTGTGCCCGCAGATGGCGCCCATCCACTTCGACCTCATCAAGGAGGTCTTCCAGGCGGCCGGCTACAACCTGGAGCTTCTGCCCTCCACGGATCGCGGCGCCGTCGAAGCCGGCCTGCGCTACGTGAACAACGACATCTGCTACCCGTCCATCCTGGTCACGGGCCAGATCATGGAGGCCATCGAGAGCGGCCGCTACGACCTGTCCCGCACCGCCGTGGTGATCACGCAGACGGGCGGCGGTTGCCGCGCCACCAACTACATCGCGCTCATTCGCAAGGCCCTGCGCGAGAGCGGGCACGCCGATATCCCGGTCATCAGCCTGTCCGCGGTCAAGCTGGACGAGCAGAACCCCGGCTTCAAGCTCACTCCCGCCATGCTCAAGGCATGCGTGTACAGCGTGTTGTTCGGCGACCTCATGATGCAGATGCTCTACCGCACGCGTCCCTACGAGGCCGAGCCGGGCTCCGCGAACGCGCTGTTCGAGGAGTTCATGGACCGCGCGCGCCGCATGGTGCCGACCTTCACGCGTCGCAGCTTCACCAAGCTCTCCCGCGAGGCGATCGACGCGTTCGATGTCCTGCCCCTCACCGGCGAGGGCACCAAGCCGCGCGTGGGCGTGGTCGGCGAGATCCTCGTGAAGTTCCATCCCACGGCGAACAACCACGTGGTCGACGTCATCGAGGCGGAGGGCTGCGAGGCCGTGGTGCCGGGCCTGCTCGACTTCTTCCTGTACTCCATGAGCAACGCGCAGGTGCAGAAGGGCGAGCTCGGCAGCTCTGCCGCTGCGCGCGCCAGCATGGACGCCGCCATCCGCCTGGTGGATTGGATGCGCAAGCCGGTCGAGGACCTGCTCGAGCGCAGCGTGCGCTTCGAGCGCCCCGAGCCCATCTCCGTGATGGCCGACAAGGCGAGCCAGGTGCTCTCCCTGTGCAACAACATGGGGGAGGGCTGGCTGCTCACCGCCGAGATGCTCGACCTGATCGACCACGGGGCGCCGAACATCATCTGCACGCAGCCCTTCGCGTGCCTGCCCAACCACGTGGTGGGCAAGGCCGTGATCAAAGAGCTGCGCCGCCAGCATCCCGAGAGCAACATCGTGGCCGTGGATTACGACCCCGGTGCGAGCGAGGTCAACCAGCTCAACCGCATTAAGCTCATGATCAGCGTCGCCAAGGAGAACATGCGCGCGGGCAAGGGCTTCGTGATGGAGCCGATCGCGACCATCCGCCGCGACTCGGTGACGAGCCGCATGAAGCCGCACCATCTCACGAGCGATGCCGAGGTCGAGCGCGTGGCGCATCGGCTGAGCCGCGGCCTGCACTGGAGGCGCGCGAGTAGGGGCGACACGGAGGAGTAAGCATCTCGACCAGGCATCTTACCCGAGGATAAGTTTCGATGAAAAAGGAGGCGGCCGCCCGAGCCGCCTTCTTTCTCTCATGTCCAAGAAATGGGAGGCAGCCTATCACCGGGCTCGTCTCCTTTTTGTCGTTTACGTTCCAAGCTGGCAAGCCTAAATGAGGCTTTTCGTATTCAAATCGGGATTCGTCGAGTAGGTGGCATTTGCGGCCTCCGGCGACCTGCGGTTTTTCCTACCGCCACTTTCGGCCTACTCGCGAGTTTTTAATTTCGATACGAAAAACTTCAAGAAGTGCGGCGCGCATCTCCGAAAGCGCGTGCCGCCAACGTAGTCTTGGCATAAAACGAGCGCTCTGGCGACTGCGATTGTCAAAAACGGTGCTTGTGTGACCGACGAATGGCAAAAGAAGGGGGCGGCTGGGCCGTTAACGAGAATCGAGCGATGCGGTAAACAAACGTATGTCAGTTATCTGCGCACCAAATGAGACATCTCAGAGAGCTGATAGCATTTATCTTCAAATAATGATGTGACACCCATCCACTAAATGGCATTGGTAGTGACTGGTCCGGTTACACGAGCGGAAAACTGACAGCGCTATCGAACTGTTGCGCCAAACGGCAGCAACGAGAGCTTCGCCATCTTGAACGCTGGCGGCCCAGGGGAATCCCGACGATGGCGATGCAGAACAGACACCCGACGCCAAACCAGTAGAGCGCGGTGAAGACGCCGCCTCTCGTGCGGGTTGCTCGAGCTATTGTTGCTGAGAAGCCTTCGCGCCAGCCTCTTTCGCGCGTTTCCCTATTTGATCTTGTATGCGCGCCCAGAGCTTCGGGCGAATACTTTTCGCGTTCAATACGGCCCGCAGCTTCTCTTTTGGTTCGGGAATAATATCGATATCGATCTGCTGCGTGTCTTTCAGGTCTTCGAGGAGTATCTGGTCGTTCAAGATGTTGACTCCGAAGCAGAGCAGTACGGAAAGGTACATGCTCGAGTCCTGCCAAAAGGTAACCTTGAATTCTGTTTCGGGGTCATCGGACCTTAGTCCTTTTCTGTATCCGGAGAAGCCCCAGACTTTGCAAATCAAGTTGCTCAGGGCGTGGTCCATACAGCTGCAGTATGGCCAGCCGCTCCTTTCCCCACCTTGGAAAACAAGTTTCTTCTCTTCCAGGGGTTTCGGCATCGCGCGCTTTTCGTACCAAGTCCAATGGATGGCATCGCACTTGTGTCCACCCCAGACACCTCCCTTCTTCCTGTCAAGCTCGGGGTCGCTCAACAGTTCGGCGTAGTCGCTCAATACGCTGCACCCTTGGGAGTATTGGAGCCACAGATCGTCAAACAGGTAGCTGTTTGCAAGCTGGTTGCGCACCAGCAAGATGAGCTGCCGAGCCAGGGCATCCCGCTCGCTCATGACGCGTTCCAAATCCTCGATCTCGCTGTCGAGCTCGTCCGTTATCCTCTCCCACTCGCTTGTAAACTCTTCGGGGTTGGCTGCGTAGGGTCGGATCTGCTCGAAGATCGCTTCGAGAAATTCTCTGGCGGTAAGGTTCGTTTTGTCGCTCATTTGTCGTCTTTCTTTCTCTCCGTCCGCGTGACTACTTCATTTATGTGACGGGTGGGCCTGATATCCGCAGGAATCAGAATGTCCCCGCCCACTCGCAGTCTACTTCCTCGGGTATAACGGCGCGCATCTCGTGCGTCTCGTCATCGGCGAGCAGGATGCTTCCATCTCCGAGCGGGCGGAAATCGAAATCGGTCGAAAACGTGTCGCAGGCCATGAATCGCTCGCCACTGAAGCCTTGCTCCTCAAGCTTGTGGACGGAATAGACGGGCGTGTGGCCGACGATCTGGTCGAGGTGCGGCATCCCGAGGACCGTGAGTTCGCTGGTCGATGCCCACAGGGGGCCGGGGATGCTTATGCCGCCACGTCCGGGGCCGCAGAGGTTGAACAGCAGGAGTTCCTCATCGTTAGCATGATCGAACATCTCGGTCAGTGCGTGGTCAAATGCAGCGTTGAGTTGGGCGGCAAGCGACTCGGCGGAATACGACGGCTTGCCGAAAGACTCGGCCTCGTCATCGATTTCAAGCACAATGTCCGCGAATTGGCTGGTGAGACCCGCGTGCGTGGCGAGCCATCCATCGACGGCGGCGGCCATGCGCACGTTCATCTGGGCGAGCAGGCGCCGGACGGGGATGATGCAGTTCAGGTTGGTGCCGGGGCCCTGACGTTCGACGAGGTACTGCATGTCGTGGTTTCCCAGCAAGACGTCTACCTGTACGCCGCGGTTGCGCGTGCGGTCGACCCAATCCACCTGGTATTCCAGCCCTCTGAGCAGCTTTTCGGCGTCGGTCTCGTCCCTGTCGGGGCTGTAGTCATCGCAATAATCCCCGAGCAACACGACCCGCTTCGCGCCGAGGAACCGGATGGCGTTGTCCACGATCGGCAAGACCAGATGTTGCTTCTGATGCATGTCCCCAACAACGATGGTCCTCATGTCTTCTCCTTTCAGGGGAGGGTCAAACAATACAATATTCTAATAATCACGTCTCCCTATTAACAAACAAGTTTTATAAAACAGCTGTTAGATGGCTATGGGAAATCATCAAGGACAGAGGGTCTAAAAATAAAACGTCTAATGGTCGCATGCTATCAGATAGACGGAGATCTGTGGCGAGGTGTACTCGTTGAACTCCTCTTTTGGCTCCGTGTCGGAGAGGGGTCCAGGCGCGCAGCGTGCCGGTATCGTCGAGGTCCGTGTTAATGGCGGTGCAGAAGTTGCCGGCAAAGAACGCCTAGCATACTCATCTGGGCGCGCCTTGACGGCTCGTCATCGGTTCAGCTTCGTCGCTGTTCAGTCCCTATGGAACAGCTCGCGGGCACGCTCCTTGAGCTTTGTCGCACGGATGACGCCCTCGTAGGACTTCAGCTTGATTTCGGGGAATGCGTTAAAGAAGCGCAGTTCGCGCCGGGTCATCATGGTCTTGAGCTTCTCGGGGGCGGCTTTCTCGGCGCGCGTCGCGATGCCATGTGCATGGCGGGCGACCAATCTCACCCCGCGCGTCCCCTCGGCGATGAAAGAGGGGAGCTCCACCCTTCCGCGGACGGCCTCGAACGTGCCGTCCGACATGTCGGCGAGCCACGAATTGAGTGCCCGGCTCCGCGCCTTGAGTTCGGCGGCCGAATCCAGTATCGGGGTGGGCACCTTGTCGAGCAGCGAGGTGGATGCGTCCTTGAGGGAGTCGTTGAACTTGTCGGCGATCTCGATGCGCAACAACTCGAGTTTTTGGGAGAGCTGGCGCCAGCTCACTACGGCGAACACGGTGTCGATCGCGATGCACGCGGCGCACCCGAGCGCAATGACTTTCAGCGCGAGGGAGGGGATGAGCTGCAGCGCGGCGAGGAGCGCGGGTTCGGCGACGCGGCAGACGATCACCGCGCCGGCCCCGAAGAGCGCGGCTCCGTATAGGCAGACCCTTCCCTTGATGTTGAAGGGGAGCTTGGAGTAATCCCAAAAGCGCGCGCCGGTGAGCCGTTCGAGCAGGGCGCCCACGGTGTACTCGATTGCGCTGCACACGAGGGCGGCGGCGAGGAACTGCGTGAAGACGCCGGGTATGTCGCGCAACAGCAGCCAGCACGCGACTGCCCCCACGCCGTAGATGGGGCAATAGGGGCCGAGGAGGAAGCCGCTGTTGGCGAAGTGACCGTAGTTCGCCATGGCGCAGACGGTGGATTCGTAAAGCCAGCCGGCGAACGAGAAGACCAAAAACGAGAGGAACAGCGCCGACAGGGGAGCGCCGGTTGCGGTCAGTGCGGCGAAAAATCCATCAAGGCTCATCGACGTTACACCGCCCGATTCTTGCTCGATGCCCGCTTGGGCAGGCGACCCGCGATGGTCTCGTGAAGGGCGCACGCCTTGTCGGCGAGGCAGACGATCCACGCCTCGCGGCAGGTCGGCGGCATGGGCACCAGCGGGAACATGTGACGGGCGATGATGTTGCGTTCGCGCGCGGTGAGTTCAAAGTCCTCCTCGGCGCGTGCGAGGGCCGTCGAGGGGTGCGTGAAGCCGTGCAGGCGGTGCGATGGGTCGGGGTCGTGCCAGTCGTAGAGGAAGTAGTCGTGCAGCAGCGCGCCGCGAATGAGCGAGGCGCGGTCGACGCGGACTCCGGCGCGGCCGAGGAAGTCCGCCATGGCGACGCTCGCGCGGGCGACCGAGAGCACATGGGCGTGCACGCTCACGTCTCCATGCTGGATGAAGCCGCGCGTGAGGCCAAAGCGCCCCTGTGATTCGAGCGCGCGTGCGGCGAGCTCGACTTCGTCGGCGGCGTGGGACGCGCACGGAGCGTGGCAAGAACCTGCGCATCCGCGTTCCCGCGCGCATGCCATGTTGCTCTCGAGTTCGTTTGCCACGGTCCACCTCCTCGTGGTCGCTTCAACGCAAAGCGGGCTGTCGGCGTATCGAGCCGATGCCCCGGCGTTAATGCCAAGACGTTACCACGCGAATGAGGACGCCCCGTGCACTCGGTGTGTTCGTTGTAAAAACTGTTCTTTGCTCGCGTTTGGTCGGATGGGGTGTTTCAGTCCTGTCGATCGTTGGGAGATGATACCTGCCGCGACGTCGCTGTTCCTATTGGCGACCGGTCCGTTGCTTCTTATCCGCGTCGAAAACCCTATCCCACGCTGAACTCGACGCGCTCCACGTCGGGGGCGTCCAGGCGTATCAGCTCTTCAGCGATGGTACGCTCTCGGCTGGCAAGGGGCTCCGACGTCGTGACGCGAGCCACGAGCTGCTTGGTGCCGTTTTGCTTCTCGACACCGTCCCCGCCCTGCGCCTGGGCGGACACCTCCATGCCGATCGAGTAGTTCTTGAACTCCGGGCACACCACGGCGAGCTCGCGCGCGGTCTCGGCGGCGCCGTAGTAATCGGTGGCTCCGGCGGCCTGCTCCTCGGCGGTGGCGAGCATGTTGCCGGTAAGTATCACACAGGGGATGGCGAAGATAGCGGTCCCCAGCATGATGCGCCAGCGAATCTTGTGCGACTCGGCGCGCACGAGCTCGTCTTCCGCTTCCGTCACCACTCCGTCGTCGTTGAGGTCGCGTTTGAGTGGCGTGTGCAGCAACAGCAAAACGAGCGCGGCGGAGAGTGCGATGAAGACGACGTTGATGCCGAATTCATACAGTGCCCCAAGGAAGACCCCGGCATTGGCAGCGGCGAGTCCGTAGCCCGCCGCGCACAGTGGAGGCATGAGGGCTGTGGCCACGGCGACGCCCGAGATGACGGTTGCTGGTTCTTGGTCGCGTGAGTTGCCCAGGCCACCCGCGAAGCCACCTACGAGTGCGAGCATAAGATGCCATATAGTGGGCCCCGAGTTGTCAACGAGGGCGGGGGTCATGCCCGCGGCAGGTGAGAGCACAAAATAGATGGTCGACGTGATGAGGCAAAAGGCCATTTGGAGCACGAGGCCGCCCAAGGCATCGCGCATAAGCGCCCGATCTACCGTAGCGACACCGTAGGCGATGGCGAGCACGGACCCCATGAGCGGGCAGATGAGCATGGCGCCCACGATGGCGATGTCGGAGTCGGTGTCCAAGCCAATGCAGGCAATGACCATGGCGACGATGAGGATGCACAGGTGCGTGCCGGTGAGTCGGGCCCCGTTGACAAAGCGCTTGCGGATCACATGGTAGGGCGCGCGTCCTTCGCGGATATTGAAGGTGCGGCAAACGAATTTCTGCACACCCCTCCAGGCGCGTTGCAGCGCAGGGCGATCGCCGTGGCGCCGCCGATGTCTGTCGATGTACTTCTGCCGCATGTTGTTGTCGTTACTCAAGGCGCTCACCTGTTGTTGTGGTTGGAATCCATATTGTGGAGTCGCGGAAATTCTATCTCTAAAGTGCTTGGAGTTGAGCGCCGCTCGCAAAGCGATGCGGAGCTGATGGATAAGATGTAAAGTACAGTTTACGTCTGGGCTTGATTGAGGGCGCAGGGGAGGTGCAGGGATCCCAATGAGGCAAAAGCTGTCGTTGACCGTGTTGCATGGTGGGAAATTTGTGCGCGTGCCCAAAGCGCTGGCTATTGGCACCGGCGCGAGGGGGTTCACGGCCTCCGAGCGCGATGCAATCGCGCGCGCCGCTGTTGCGGGGTTCAAAATCGTCGTGTTCACCGAGCTGTATGGAAGGCAAGCAGCGAAGGAATTCGACGGGGTTGACGGAGTGTCCATAGCGGTCCCCCGCGATTCAAGGCTTATGCCGGGTCCGCCCTTGACGCGCCGAGCGGCGCGGGTGGAGGCACTGACGACGGTGCTTCAAGGATGGGGTATGGGCCTGGAAGACGTGGTGGCAGTCGGTACCAGCCCCATCGATCGCGACCTGCTCATGGCAGCGGGTGCCCCCATTGCCCTGGAGGGGGCAGGTTATGACGCTTTGGCAGTTGCCGGCCTCAGGTTTTCCGCGCGCGAGGCCGACGGCCTTGTGCGGGCGATTGATGCGGCGTGCACGCTGGTCTCGAATCGCAGAGTGCCTACCACTCGTCCACGCGATCGTGGTTGATGGGGGTGTAGAACAGGCGCTGCAGCTCTTTGGGCTCGCGCGTTTGTCCAAGGGCCCACATGGTTTTTGCCACAAGTGCCTCGGTGGTCATGTCTCCGCCCTTGAGGACCCCGGGGTGTTCGGCATACGCACGACCGACCTCGTATACACCAAGGTCAAGGCCTTCTTCGGGCACTTGGGTTGTCATGACGATGGTGCGCCCCGAGTCGACCCAGTCAAAGATCGCCTCTTGGAACGATGAGTTGTCGGCGCCGAGTTCGGGCACGCCCCCCATGCCGAAAGTTTCGAGGATGATGGCATCGCAATCGGGTTTGAGCAGCTCAAACATGTGCGGGGTAAGACCCGGAGTGAGCTTGAGGACGCACACGCGGTTGTCAACGTGAGTGTAGAAGCGGGGGCTATCTCCGCTTGCGAGGCACTGGCCAATTGACGCGCCGGCACCCACCGAGGCGGTGCCCATGGATGCGGCGACTTCGCCTTCGGCAAGACCTGCGGCCACGGCAACGGAACCGCTGCGGATAATCTTGTTCTGGCGCAAATAGGCGAGCACGGGGTAATTCACGCTGGCAAAGGCGTTGAAGCTCATGGTGCGCTGCTTGCGGGCGCGCGTGCCGGCGATGGCATAGCCGCCAAAGACGATGGAGACGTCGCGCGAGCGGTCGTCTGCCGCGTACACGAGGCTCTGGTACAAGTTGATCTTGGCGTCGGTAAAGGGATTGCCCATGGGCTGCTGCGATCCGGTGAGGACGATGGGCTTGGGGCTGTCCTGGATAAGGTAGGAGAGCGCCGCCGCGGTGTATGCCATGGTATCGGTGCCGTGCATGACCACAAAGCCGTCGTGGTCGTCGTAGCCCTCGCGGATGACCTGGGCGATGCGCAGCCAGTCGGCCGGGCGCATGTTGGTGCTGTCGATGTTCATGGGCTGCACGATGTCAAGCTCGTAGAGGCCTTCGATTTGGGGCACGCTGCGTGCGAGTTCCTCACCAGAGAGAGCGGGGGAGAGACCATTGCCTTCCTCGGCCGAGGCGATCGTGCCGCCCGTGGCAATCAAAAGAATGCGTTTCACGCGTGGGCCTCCTCAACATGGCGGGTTACGACGACTCGGACATTGTAGTGGATGCCGACTGCTGCGAGAGATGCGTTCGCGGATGACTCGAGGAGGTTTCACGAGTCACATCGGCACAATGTGGCTAAAAACCATGTAAGGATTCTGCGCACGCGCAGCTTGGCGAGTATGATGTACCAATTGGCTAACACGTCTCGCCGTCGATTATGGCGGCACGGTTGGGAGGGTTCATGACCCAGAATGCATCCGAGCGGGCCGCGCAGAAGGTGCTGGTCTTCGACTTCGGCGCGCAGTATGCGCAGCTCATCGCCCGTCGCGTACGCGACCTGCATGTATATTCCGAGATCGTCCCGTGCGACATCACGGCCGAAGAGGTGCGCGAGATGGCGCCCGCGGCGCTGATTCTGTCTGGCGGCCCCGCGTCCGTGTACGCGGAGGACGCGCCCACGGTCGATCCCGCAATCTATGACCTCGGCCTGCCCATTCTGGGCTTCTGCTACGGCCACCAGGTGACCGCCGTCACGCTCGGCGGCGAGGTAGGCCACTCCGAGATCGGCGAGTACGGCCCCGCCACCATCGAGCGCGACCGCGAGAGCAAGCTCTTCAACGCCACGCCGCTTGAGCAGACCGTGTGGATGAGCCACCGCGACGCCGTCTCCCGCGTGCCCGAGGGGTTCGCCGTGACCGCGAGCACCTCCGTGTGCCCGGTTGCCGCCATGGAGGACGCCGAGCGCCGCATCTACACCACGCAGTTCCACCCCGAGGTCAAGCACACCGAGCACGGCCAGCAGCTGCTCCGTAACTTCCTGTTCGACATCTGCGGGCTTGAGGCCAGCTGGACCATGGACAACCTGGTCGAGACCATGGTGGGCGAGTTCCGCGCCGCCGTTGGCGAGGACCGCGTGATCCTGGCGCTGTCCGGCGGCGTCGACTCCTCCGTGGTCGCGGCCTTGGGCGCCCGCGCCGTCGGCCGCCAGATGACCTGCGTGTTCATCAACCATGGTCTGCTGCGCAAGGGCGAGCCGGAGCAGGTGGAGGAGGTCTTCACCAAGCAGTTCGACGTCGACTTCGTGCACGTGCACGCGGAGGCGCGCTACGCCGCGCTGCTCGATGGCGTGACCGATCCCGAGGAGAAGCGTCGCATCATCGGCACGCAGTTCTGGAACGAGTTCTTCGCCGTGGCGAAGGATCTGGAGACCGACGGCCGCCCGGTGAAGTACCTGGCGCAGGGCACCATCTACCCCGACATCATCGAGAGCGGCGCCCGCAAGACCGGCGGCAAGACGGCCACCATCAAGAGCCACCACAACCTCATCCCGTTCCCCGAGGGCGTGCACTTCGATCTCATCGAGCCGCTCGACCACTTTTTCAAGGACGAGGTGCGCGAACTGGGCCTGGCGCTGGGCCTGCCCGAGCACATCGTGCACCGTCAGCCGTTCCCGGGCCCCGGCCTGGCGATTCGCATCATCGGCGCGGTGAGCCCCGAGAAGCTCGAGATCCTGAAGAACGCCGACGCCATCGTGCGCGAGGAGCTGGACGAGTACAACGCGCGCCTGTTCGAGCAGACCGGCGAGCGCAACAGTGAGCACTCCTGCTGGCAGTACTTCGCCGTCCTGCCCGACATCAAGTCCGTCGGCGTTATGGGCGACGAGCGCACCTATCAGCGTCCGATCATCCTGCGTGCCGTCGAGTCCAGTGACGCCATGACCGCCGACTGGGCCAAGCTGCCCTACGACGTCCTGGCCCGCATCTCCGGCCGCATCGTGGCCGAGGTTCCCGGTGCCAACCGCGTGTGCTACGACATCACGTCCAAGCCGCCCGCGACAATCGAGTGGGAATAAGGTTTAAGGAACCAACTTCTGAAAAATCAAAAATATTAGTGTCTTAACTGACGATTATCGCCTCCTCTGATAAACTAGGCAGAGGAGGCGGTTTACATGAAACTGTACCATCGCGAGCAATATCTGAAAAAGATTCGACCGTTCTACGATGACGATCTAATCAAGGTAATCACAGGTATTCGTCGCTGCGGCAAATCGTGCCTCATGGCAACGATTGCCGAAGAACTAAGAAATCGCGGCGTCGAAGATAAGGACATCATCTACCTCGATCTTGATAAGCGCGGAAACCGCTCGATTAAGACGCCTGAGCAGCTGGAGAAAAAAATCGAGTCGCTTCTGGCTGACAACGACTTCAAATACCTCTTCATCGATGAGGTGCAGAACGTCCGAGACTACGAGGAGGTCGTGAACGCCTACAACTCGGATGGCGGCTTCTCGATATTCATCACAGGCTCCAACTCGTATCTGCTGTCTGGCGAGCTGATGACCAAGCTCACGGGCCGATACGTGGAGTTCGAGATGTTCACCCTGTCCTTTTCCGAGTTCCTCGATATGAAGAGGTTCATGGGCAAGGCGGTCGGTGACGCGCGAATCGAATTTGACGAATATCTACGCTATGGCGGGTTTCCTCGGTCTCTGGAATACGAAGATCCCGAGGCAAAGGCTCGCTACATCGAGGATGTCGTTGGGCAGATCGTCGACAAGGACATCAGGTCTCGCAACAAGATCCGGAACATTGATACGTTCAACCGTGTCATGACCTACGTCATCAACAACTATGGTGCGCCAACGAGCCTCACCAACCTTCATGACTATTTCACTAAGACGGAGCGCATTGCCGTCGAGCGGCGGACGATCGCCTCCTACATCCAGATGCTCGTTGACGCCAAGGTGCTCTACAGATGCGAGAGATTCGACCTTAAGTCCCGCAAATCGTTGCGTGGCGAGGAGAAGTACTACCTTGCGGATCCGGGTATCTATTTTGCGCGCAACATCGATGTCCGGTTGAATTACGGGCCCTCGTTGGAAAACGCCTTGTACATCTATCTCCGCTCGAGGGGATATAAGCTATCCGTAGGCCGCATCGGGAAGCTGGAGTGCGACTTCATCGCCCGCAGGCGCAACGCCTATGCCTACATCCAGGTTTCGATGACAATTGCCGATAGGAACGTGGAAGAGCGTGAGTACAGGCCATTCGGCTACATCAGGGACGGGTATCCGCGATACCTTTTCACGCTTGATCCCCTGCTGCAGGAGAGAGATGGCGTCAGACATCTTAACATGGTGTCGTTTATGAAAGATAATGGCGACCTAATTTGAGCGGCGGCCGGATTTCTTTGCTTCTCGGTACATGAGTGACGTGAATTAAAAGAGGACCATTGATTCACTTGGAATCGGCAGGCCGAGAACTCGTGTTGAAGTTAATGAGCTTTTGACCAGTGGCTCCTGTTACTGAGTGGGAGTAGCGAGAAACAGCACCGTCCAAACCCCTGACCTGCGGAGAGGTCGGGGGTTTTCTTTTCTGGCAACCTCTGGGCAATCTTTGTAGGCGCTGGGCCTGAAAAAGGAGGTAAGAATTCTCGCGCGCTCCCTTCAGTTCGCCAAAAGAAATGAATGGGCCAGGGTCGGTGTAAGTCATAATGCAACGAATGGTGTATCGTTGCATTATAATATGCAACGAAAACAGCTTCGATGCATTATCATTCAGGCGAAGGGGAGAGCCCATGCGAGAAACCAGGACCCTTGAATTCAAAGAATCGGTCACCAAGACGTTCCTCAAGACCGTAAGCGCCTTCGCAAACTACGGCACAGGTCGCATCTTGTTTGGGGTTGACGACTCGGGTGCGACGGTCGGCCTCGCAGATCCGTCGGCGGATGCGCTTCGAATCGAGAACATGATCAACGACTCGCTCGACCCCGTTCCGCGCTACACCCTTAACATCGATGAGGCCAACAAGGCCATCTGCCTAACCGTGAACGAGGGGAAGTCGAAGCCGTACTACTGCAACCGGAGGGCCTACCGAAGGGCGGATTCAGCGACTATCGAGGTTGATAGAATCGAGCTCGGCAGGCTGGTCCTCGCGGGGCAGAACCTCAGTTTTGACGAACTCCGGTCCTCCCGCACCGATTTGTCGTTCTCGCTTTTGGCGGAGCGCTTCATGAGGCATCTCGGGCTGACCGCCTTCGATGACAACTCCCTTCGGACTCTCGGGCTCCTCGGGATAGACGGGGCGTACACCATTGCCGGGGAGATCCTCGCCGATGACAACGGCCTCCCGGGCATTGATGCCGTGAAGTTCGGCTCGGGCATTAGCGAGCTGCTCGACCGCAAGGCCGTCGAGGGCCGCTCGGCTCTCGAGCAATACGACGCGGCACTTGAGATGTACGAGCGTTATCTCGTGTACGAGACGGTTTCGAGCGCTGCCAGGGAAAGGGTGGAGCGCGTCCCGTTCGAGGCGTTTCGAGAGACGGTGGCGAACGCGCTCGTCCATCGCGTATGGGATGTCCCTGCCAACGTCACCGTCTCAATCTACGACGACCGGGTTACCGTTGTTTCGCCGGGCGGCCTCCCCAGCGGCGTGACCGAGGAGGAGTATCTAGGGGGTGGCGTCTCGATCCCGAGGAATCCCGTCGTGGCCAACATATTCTTCCGACTCGATTACATCGAGCAGTTTGGGACAGGCATCGCGCGCATCAACGAGGCGTATGAAGAACTGGCGGTTAAGCCCGCCTTCGACATCCGCGAGAACTCCATCGCGGTGACCTTGCCCTTCGAGGCAGCGCGACCTGAGGGGGTGACCCTTGATGAGCGCAAGCTCATGGACGAAATGAGCCGGAGTATCCTGATGACCCGCGCGGAGATCGGTCTCCGGAGCGGCTTCAGCAAAGACAAGACCACACGCATTCTGAACGCCCTCGCGTCGCGCGGCCTCGTTACGAGGGAGGGCGCTGGCAGGGGGACGCGGTACCGCAGGGTGTAGCGTATTCCCGTGCGCCCGTGCGCCGCAAGCATTTCATGCCCAGCGCCGCCCCTAGTCGAACAAGCTCGGCATGTCGTCTTCCTTCATGAGAGCTCCGGCACAAGGAAGGCTCTGAGCGGTGAACTTCTCCGCGGAGACGCCGGCGCCCAGCACCTCCTCGACCGTGCTCACGGTAGTGATGGCGCGACCCTTCTTGGCGGTGAACGCCTGGACGCCCTGCGTGCTGGTGGTCGTCTTGGTCTTGAGTAGCGAAGTGTTGAAGTTCATCAGACGGTAGTCGCTCGAGACCAGAGCGATGTCGCGATCCTCCTTGAGCACCTGGGCGTACAGCAGCTTGGACCCGCCGTAGATGGCGTTCTTGAGGCGCTTGCGGTTGGTCTTGGTGACGTACCCGGCCAGCGACACGCGCACCGCGCGCCCGTTCTCAAAGACGAACAGCACGTCGGCCTTGTAGTCCTCGGGGTCGATGACCCAGATCACGCTCTCGTCGGGGTCCATCTCGAGGTCCGTGGCCAGATACGACCCCAGCTGCGCGGACTTGGTGTCCTCGAACGCCGCGACCTTGCACTTATACACCTGGCTCTTGTTGGTGAAGACCAGCAGCTCGTGCGTGTTGGCGGACGGGAACTCGATGAAGGGCTCGTCGCCGTCCTTGTACTTGAGCTCCGCGGCCTTCCGTAGAACGCGGTCCGTCATCTTCTTGAGGTAACCCTCGCGCGAGAGCATGATGGTGACCGGGTACTCCTCGACCTCGGGCTCCAGGCTCACCTCGATGACGTCGGACGGCTCGATGCGGCCCGTGCGGCGCGGCATGACGTACTTCTTGTTGACCGCGGCCAGTTCGTCGCGAATGACCTTCTTGATATTCTCCTCGCTCGAGAGGATCTCCTCGAGCGCGGCGATCTCGGCCTCGAGCTTGGCGATGTCCTTGGTGCGGTTGAGGATGTATTCCTCGTTGATGTTGCGCAGCTTGAGCTCGGCGACGAACTCCGCCTGGGTCTCGTCGATGTCGAAGCCGCTCATCAGGTTGGGGACGACCTCGGCCTCGAGTTTGGTACCGCGGATGATGGCGATGGCCTTGTCGATATCGAGCAGGATGGCCTCGAGGCCGTGCAGCAGGTGCAGGCGCTCGGACTTCTTGCCCAAATCGAAGCTCACGCGGCGGCGCGTGGACTGGATGCGCCACGCAACCCACTCATGCAGGATCTGGCGTACGCCCATAACGCGGGGGTAGCCGTCCACCAGGACGTTGAAGTTGCAGGAGAACGAGTCCTGCAGCGTGGTGGTGCGGTAGAGCTTGGCCATGAGCTTCTCGGGGTCCACGCCGCGCTTGAGGTCGATGGCGATGCGCAGGCCGGAGAGGTCGGTCTCGTCGCGGATGTCGGCAATCTCACGCACCTTGCCCTCCTTGGAGAGCTTGACGATACGGTCGATGATCACGTCGGTTTTGGTGGTGTAGGGGATCTCGTAGACCTCGATGATGCGCTCTTCGGGGACCCAGCGCCAGCGCGAGCGGATCTGGAAGCTGCCCAGGCCC
This sequence comes from uncultured Collinsella sp., assembly GCF_959026545.1. Taxonomy (NCBI): domain Bacteria; kingdom Bacillati; phylum Actinomycetota; class Coriobacteriia; order Coriobacteriales; family Coriobacteriaceae; genus Collinsella; species uncultured Collinsella sp. The sequence continues at coordinate 174,990 of NZ_CAUFLV010000001.1, read as the reverse complement.
GTCTCGATGATGCGCTCCATCTCCTCGCGGCGGTAGATGATCTCGCCGCCGGTGGAGAAATCGGGCATGGGCATGTACTCGAGCAGGTCGCAGCTGGGGTCCTCGAGGAAGTGCATGGTGGCGGTGCACACCTCGTTGAGGTTGAAGCCGCAGATGTCGGATGCCATGGCCACGCCGATGCCCTTGTTGGCCGAGACAAGGATGTTGGGGAACGTGGTGGGCAGCAGGCGCGGCTCCTTCATGGCGCCGTCGTAGCTGTCGACGAAGTCGACCGGGTCCTTGTCGATGTCCTTGAAGATCTCGGCGCAGATGGGGGAGAGCTTGGCCTCGGTGTAACGCGAGGCGGCGTAGGTCAAGTCGCCCGAGTAGTACTTGCCGAAGTTGCCCTTGGACTCCACGAACGGCGCGAGCAGCGCCTCGTTGCCCGTGGCGAGGCGCACCATCGTCTCGTAGATGGCGGCGTCGCCGTGCGGGTTGAGCTTCATGGTCTGGCCCACGATGTTGGCGCTCTTCTGGCGCTCGCCCTTGAGCAAGCCCATCTTGTACATGGTGTACAGCAGCTTGCGGTGCGAGGGCTTGAAGCCGTCGATCTCGGGGAACGCGCGCGAGACGTTGGTGCTCATGGCATACGGCATGTAGTTGGTCTCGAGCGTCTCCGTGATGGGCTGCGCCGTGACCTCCGAGTGCAGGCCGATGACGTTATCGGTGTTGACCTGCTTCTTCTTGCTTGGGGTGTTGGTTTTCTTCTTTGCCACGATGACCTCTTGATGCTTTCTTTGGGGCCGCTCTTACTGCAGGTCCAGCTGGTCGAGATACTCCTTGCCGTGCTCGGCGATATGGCGCTTGCGGCCGGCCTCGTCGTTGCCCAGCAGCAGGTTGAACATGGATTCCATCTTGGCCACGTCCTCGGGTTCCACCTTGATCAGGCGGCGCGTCTCGGGGTTCATGGTGGTGAGCCACATCATGTCAGGATCGTTCTCACCAAGACCCTTGGAGCGGTTGATGGAGCATTTCTGGTCGCCGATCTCGGCCAGGATGGCGTTCTTCTCGAGCTCGGTGTAGGCGAAGTAGGTCTTTTCCTTGCAGTTGATCTCGTAGAGCGGCGACTCGGCGATGTAGACGTAGCCCTCGTCGATGAGCGTGGGCACCAGGCGGTAGAGCATCGTCAGGATGAGCGTGCGGATGTGGTAGCCGTCCACGTCGGCGTCCGTACAGATGATGACCTTGCTCCAGTTGAGGTTGTCCAGGTCAAAGGCGCCCAGGTTCTTGATACGCTTGTCCCTGATCTCTACGCCGCAGCCCAGCACGCGCATGAGGTCCATGATGACGTCGGACTTGAAGATGCGGGGGTAGTCCTCCTTCAGGCAGTTGAGGATCTTGCCGCGGACGGGCATAACGCCCTGGAACTCGGCATCGCGCGAGGTGCGGATGGCGCCCGCCGCCGAGTCGCCCTCCACGATGTAGACCTCGCGGCGGGTCTTGTCCTTGGAGCGGCAATCGATGAACTTCTGCACGCGGTTGGCCATGTCGGTCTTCTGCTGCAGGTTGGTCTTGATGCTCTGACGGGTCTTCTCGGCGTTCTCGCGCGAGCGCTTGTTGATGAGCACCTGCTCCATGATCTTGTTGGCGGCGTCTTTGTTCTCAATCAAGTAGGTTGCCAGGCGCTCCTTGAGGAACGCCGTCATGGCCTGCTGGATGAAGCGGTTATTGATGGCCTTCTTGGTTTGGTTCTCGTACGACGTCTGGGTGGAGAAGCAGTTGGTCACCAGCACCAAGCAGTCCTGGACGTCCTGCCACTTAATGCCGCTCTCGTTTTTGTTGTACTTGCCCTGTTGCTTGATGTAGGCGTCGATCGCGCTGGTAAGCGCGCTGCGGGCAGCTTTCTCGGGCGAGCCGCCGTTCTCCAGCCACGAGGAGTTGTGGTAGTACTCCTGCATCTGGAAGGTGCGCGAGAAGCACAGGCAGGCCGTGATCTTGACGTTGTAGTCGGGCAGGTCCTCGCGGTCGCGGCCGCGGCGTTCCGCCTCGATGAAGAAGGGCTCGGTGAGGTAGTCGGCGCCGACCTTCTCGAGCACGTAGTCCTCAATGCCCTTGGGGTAGCAGAAGTCCTCTTCGATGAACTCGCCGTCGTCGCCCTCGATGCGCAGGCGGAAGGTCACGTTGGCGTTGACCACGGCCTGGCGGCGCATAGTCTCGCGATACCAATCGTGGGGAATGCTGATCGAGGTGAAGACCTCCAGGTCCGGGCGCCACTTGATGGTGGTGCCGGTGCGGTTCTCGTCGCTGGGCTCAATCTCGAGCGCCTTCTTCTTGGCGCCGACGACTTTGCCCTTCTTAAAGTGCAGGGAGTACTTGTTGCCGTCGCGCCAGACGGTAACGTCCATGTACTCGGAAGCGTATTGGGTTGCGCAGGAGCCCAGGCCGTTGGTGCCGAGCGAGAAGTCGTAGTCGCCGCCCTCGTTGTTGCTGTACTTGCCGCCGGCGTAGAGCTCGCAGAAGACGAGCTCCCAGTTGAAGCGCTTCTCGGAGGGGTTCCAATCGAGCGGGCAGCCGCGGCCGTTATCCTCGACCTGGATGGAGCCGTCGCGGAAGGCAGTGAGGGTGATCAGGTTGCCGTAGCCCTGGCGCGCCTCGTCGACTGCATTGGACAGGATCTCGAAGGCGGCGTGCGCGCAGCCGTCGAGCCCGTCCGAGCCGAAGATGACGGCGGGGCGCAGGCGTACGCGCTCCTCGTCCTTGAGCTGACGGATGCTGTCGTTGCCATAGTTTGCGGTGTTCTTTGCCATGCTCGCTCTCTCGGTGGTTTCCTTCTGCGTCTTTGCAGCCATGTAAATGAATACCGTAACATAGCGCGGGTCGTATGCGGTACCGTCCAAGCTAAATCCATCGAACATGTGTTTGTATATTCAGGCACATGTCGTGTGGGCGTGTGCGGAGGCATGGGCGTGCGGCGGATGGAGCGGGATTTGCCCGCGGGCGGGGTGTTCGCGTGGCGAGCAAGGCGGAATGCGCCTGCGGACGGAGCGCTTGCGTGGCGGACGATCCGGAATGCGCCCGCGAAAGCCCTGTTTGTCGTGCGTATCGTGTGGGATTGCGCTCGGTTGAGCAGGAAATTGCCCCCTTGGATTTGATTGGTTGAGGTTTTTCGTACTCGATTTCGAAAACGCCGAGTACGCGGATAAACGCCAATTCTGTGACCTGGTGTTTTATCCACGAAAAGTCGGCGCTACTCGGCAAAACCGAAATCGAGTACGAAAAAGCTCAACGATGCGGGCGAGCGGGAGAATGCGCGGGTCTCGTCATCGGCCTTGTTGTAGAGCTCGACGTAATGACGGACTGGGATGGGGACGCTGACTCTTACAGACCAAGTTCGGCGATAATTTGTTTCATGGCTAGGGCCCATTCGAGCTGCTGTGATATGAACCCTGGCCATGCGCCTTCGTTGCCTTTGATCTTGCATCCGTCCTTGTAGAAGCGAAGTCCCGATGCTTTTTTGGCGTCGAAAGGCGTGGCCGTAAGGCCCAGGCACCTTTCAAATAAAACGGCGTTGCCTATGGCCTTGTGGCCGATTTCCTTATCGTCGGGTACGTAGAACTCTATTCCGGTTCGACCATGCTGAGTGTCTATCAAGAGCGCAATGTGGTAAGCCGAAGTGCCGCATCGAAGCGTGGTCCAGTGGTCTTTAGAGGGCTTTTGCGGATTGAACACTTTGAGGAACTCGGGTGTCGACTTGGCGATTTCGCGGTACTTGGTCCAATACGAGAGCTTGACGCGCTCGGTTTCGGAGAGACCCTCGCTGAGCTTGATGGTCTTTGTCCACTCGTTGGGCTGTTCGACTACGCTGAAGCGCGGTGCCGGCAACGAGTCGCCGATGGACCACAGCTCAATTTCGACCAGGAAAAAGCCAAAACTGCTGTCAGTGTGTTGATTGAGCCATTCAATCGCCTGACGATGTTCATCGCGGGCATGCGCTACCACCCACACGACAATCTCGGCGCCCTTACCTGCAGCGTAGGTAATCACCTTTCCCAGATGATCATGATTGGTGTCCTCGAGCTGGTTTTCGATGATTGCCTTGCGACCGGTTCCGACTTCCTGTGCATAGATATCCACATTGAACGAGCCTACGGATGACTCGGTTTCTATGAGCTCAAATTCAATGCCGACAGCCGAGCTTAGCATGGCGAGGTTTGACTCCTCGGAGAGCCATTTGGTGAAGTCGAGCGCCTCGTGGGGCCACACATCGCGGAGCTCAACTTTCTTCAGTGTGTCCAGGTTGTATTTCATGGGGGCTCGCTTTCGCTCTCGTCTTGCCTGTCTACATCAGTTGCCATATACGGGTGGAGGATGCGTCAGTTCTTTTTGATTTTCGAGGCGAGTTGGAGGACGTCTTCGCCTGCGGTGGCGATAATGCCGACGGCTGTAACGATGGCGCCGCCCGCTGCAGCGCCAACTTTCTTTGTTTTATCGATTCTATCCGCCCTTTTTGCATCGCATCGTGCACAGAGTTTCTTCGAATCGTCGTTGAGGAATGTGTAGCAACCCTTAATCTTGCAGACTGCGGCAAGTTTCGTTCCACATTCGGGGCAGTAGTTTATCGAGCTTTTAAACAGAGTTTTCTTCTTGTGCGCGGCGCATTCGCTGTTCGGGCACCCTTTAGCTGAGTTCATTCGCGGACTCCTTATCGGTTGTTACGGCTTCAAGGTAGAAGGTTTTTTCGGGGGCTGAAAGGGCTTTGCTGAGTGCAGACACATCAAGTTGTAAGGTGGCTCTCGACCGCCAGACGCCTTGCGCGGTGCCGTTATCCGAGGTGTCGAACTCGGCAAGCAGACCTGCGTTCGAGCCGATAGTCTTATTAATGAGGTGGGAGTAGGATTCGAGTGCGGAGGCCATAGCCTTAATCTCGCCTTGTTCGCAATATATTGCGGCGCGGGCAATATAAGCCTGGTGAAGAACGGGGAAGCAACGGTTAATCGAGGCCATCTTTTCATCAATCAGTTGGGTGCGCTTCCCCTTCGATTTTTCGTACTCGCCATTGGCGAGATAGGATACGTTTTCCTGCAATTCAAGATCGAGTTGAGCTGCGGCATCTGATAGCGCACGCAAAGATTGAGCTGTCAGCAGTTTACGTAAGTTTTCGTCAGATATCTCCCTTGCTTCCAGGTAAAGAGCCATGCCACTGTTGAAGAGGCCGATTCGGTCATTTTGCTGCCCTCGCAGCACTTCTTTAACCCTTCCGTCGATTACGGTAATCTGTCCGGAGATTTCGTCTAGTTGTTCTTGCAGGGCCTTCATCTGCATGGCGTTGGCCGCCTGTATGGGGTCGATTCCTTGGGAGAACTCCTCTTTTTTGATTGGTAGCTTCTTGCCGAATTCGCCGCTTGTCTGTTTGATTTGAGCGTAGGTGTTACCCAGTTTGTCAGTTGTTAGCTTTATGTCGCCACGGTCAATGGCCTGAAGCATGTCGTCGGAGGCGTCGACGACAAGGCGAAAACCTTTTTGATTTGCTTGGTGAAGCTGAACTGCCTCGGGTGCTTGCCGCTTTATGGATTTTACGATGTCAGCGACGGCGTTATCTGCCCTATCGCTGTTCTCCCGCACTGCCTCACCCAAAAGCGCTAGGGGAGAGTGATTTGCTGCGGACAAGATTTCCCGTGTTTCTGTTTTAGCCAAAGAATCATCTGAGCCCATGGCCGGCGCCCCTTCCCATAGTTGCTCTCTCAATTATAAGGAGCGAGCTTACGATGGAGAATGGGACGCCTTTATACACTGGCCGTTAGATGCGGGCGAGCGAGAGATGCTGCGGGCCTCGCCGTCGGCTTTGTTGTGGGGCTCGACGTGGTGGTAAACAAGGGAGTCGAGGTCGAGTAAGTGCTCGGTTCGGATTCAGGGCGCCCGCCGCAAGGCTCCGCACCTTTGACCCCATCGTCCCGCGCACTACAATGGTGCTGTGAAAAACACCTGCTCGCAGGCAATATTCGGCGAAAGGGGCACGCTCTTGGAGACAAAGACATTCACCTCGGCAAGCGCTGCGAAGCTCATCAAGCGGCTGGAGAACGAAAAGGACCGCCTTGTTTCCATCGAGCTCAAGAACTCGACGTACGTGCTCGCTCAGGGCGAGGAGTGCGACCCGCCGACTTACGACCACCGCGAGACCGCCGAGCGCATCGACGAGCTTATGCAACGCGAGCATTCGAAGGGATGTCTCATGAAAGCCCTGGTACACGACGGCAGCGGACATATCGCGCTCGAGGATCGCCCCGAGCCGCAGCTGCAATCCCCAACCGACGCAATTGTCCGCGTCACGCGCTCGACCATCTGCACGAGCGACCTGCACATCATTCACGGCGCCGTGCCGCGCGCCATGCCCAATACAGTGCTCGGCCACGAGTTCGTGGGCGTTGTCGAGCAGGTGGGGGAGGGCGTGCGCGCCCTCAAGCCCGGTGACCGCGTGGCCGTGAGCTGCGAGACCTTCTGCGGCGAGTGCTTCTACTGCGAGCGCGGCTGGGTCAACAACTGCGTGGAAGGCGGTTGGGAGCTCGGTTGCTGCGAGGACGGTTGCCAGGCCGAGCTCGTGCGCGTGGCGCATGCGGACCATACGTGCGCGCCCATCCCCGCGGACGTGACCGACGAGGACGCCCTCTTCCTGGGCGACATTGTGGCCACGGGTCACTGGGGTGCAAAGATCGCCGAGATCGAGCCCGGCTTCACGGTCGCCGTGATCGGCGCCGGCCCGGTCGGCCTTACCACCATGATGTGCGCCCGCCTGTTCGACCCCGCCTGCATCGTCGCGATCGACATCGACCCCGCCCGCCTCGCCCTCGCCCGTGAGTGCGGCCTTGCGGACGCCGTGATCGACGCGAGCGACATGGATCTCGCCGCCGTCGAGGCCGCCGTGCGCGAGCTCTCTCACAGCCACGGCGCCGACAGCGTGATCGAGGCCGCCGGCGGTTCCAACACCTTCGAGATGGCCTGGCGCATCGCCCGCCCGCACGGCGTGGTGGTGCTCTCCGCCATGTACGAGGGCGCCCAGACCCTGCCGTTGCACGAGATGTACGGCAAGAACCTCGTCTTCAAGACCGGCGGCGTCGACGCCTGCAACTTGCGCGAGACCATGCGCCTGGTGCAGGAGGGCCGCATCGACACGAGCTGCCTCATTTCCGGCCGCTACCCGCTCAACGACATCGTGGAGGCGTACCGCGCGTTCGAGGCGCACGAGGACGGCTGCCTCAAGCTCGTCATCACGCCTTGGGAGGATAGATAGATGCTGTACTCGCTCGCCCCCATGGAGGGGATCACCGGGCATGCGTTCCGGCGGGTGCACGCCGAGTGCTTCGGCGCGCTCGACCGCTACTACACGCCCTTCCTCCCGCCGCCGCGCGTGGGGTCCCCCTTCGGCGGCAAGAACCTCAAGGAGATCGACCCGGCCAACAACCAGGGCCTGAACGTCGTTCCGCAGCTGCTCACCAAGAACGCCGACGAGTTCGTGTGGGCGGCGCAGTTGCTCGCCGATTTGGGCTACACGGAGGTCAACCTCAACCTCGGGTGCCCGTCCGGCACGGTCGTCTCCAAGGGCAAGGGCTCCGGCTTCCTGCGCGACCCGGAAGCCCTCGAGGCGTTCCTGTGCGATGTGTGCGAGCGCTCGGCCCTGCCCGTCTCGGTCAAGACGCGCCTCGGCCTGGAGGACGACTCCGAGTACGGGCGCATCCTCGAGCTGTATTGCAGCCTGCCGCTCGCGGAGCTCATCGTGCACCCGCGCGTGCAGGCCGATCGCTACCAGGGCAAACCTCGCTGGGAGCCGTATGGCAAAACGCTCGAGCGCGCGCCCTTCCCGGTGGCCTACAACGGCGACATCTTTGGCACGGGGGACATGGATGCGCTCGCGGAAGCGCACCCGCGGACCCGTCATGTGATGCTCGGACGCGGGTTGCTCGCCAATCCGGCCCTCGCGCGCATGCTCGCCGGCGGCCTGGCTGCGAGCGCGGACGAACTCAGACAGTTCCACGACAAGCTGTTCCATGCATACGTCGACGAGATCGGCGGCAACGCGGTCTTCCGCATGAAGGAGTGGTGGTTCTACGCCAAGTGCGCCTTTGCCGACCCCATGGCGGTGCATCGCACGGTGCGGAAGGTCCGGAAGATCAATGAGTATGAGGTTGCGGTTGAAAAGGTGTTCAATACCCAGTCTCTTGCCGCTATTGCCCGGTTCTCGGGGTAGATGCCCACGGCGGTGGCTTCAAACGGGTTGATTCGTTGCAGCGAGGGCGTCGGAGGTGGTAAACGTGCACCATCAAATAGCAAGTCGGACAAAATAATGAACATCCGTTTATTAAAAAGGTCCGCGCGATGTGGCGTCGAAGGGAAGACCATGCGCATGGATGAGGCGCAACAAAGGGAATACTACGGGCTCCTTCGCGAGCTCATGACGTACGCCAACGAACGCTTGGGCGTTGTGCCGGTTTTCGATGTATTCAGTCCAGCTTGGCCCATTGAACCTGAACTTGAGGAAAAATGCCTGCTCGTGTTGCAGGAGCTGTGGCACACGCCCGACGTAATTGATGACTTTGCGCAAGAGGAAGTCTATCGCTTGTCGGCTTCTGAGCTGAATCTGGTCCGGAGCTGGAAAGATGCCCTGTTTGGCATATACATCGTGCTCGAAGTGCAAGACGGTACTGCCTTGCTCGTGGGCGATGGCATCTTGTTCAGGGTGAGTGGCTTTGGGGAGACCCTGGAGCTCGGATTTCCGGTGCTTCCCGTTTGCGTTGAGGGCGCTTTGCTTCCTTTCGGCGATGTCATCGTGATGCAAGAGCCCATGCGCGTGCATGGGCTGCCCCCTCTGTCAAAAGAGGAAGCGAATGCGTACGCTGCGTCTGTGGAATGCCCTCCCATCTCGGATGCGCGGACGTTCAGACTCACCGCGCGCGCCGAGAAGACGCGCGCCCTCCAAAACAAGATCGATTACTTGCTTAATGATGCCGAGCACGAGGACGAGCCCAGCGAGGGCTTCCATCGCGGCGTGCTCTATGGCCTTCCCGAAGAAAAGCGCGCTGAGCTCGTTGAGCAAGAGGCCGTAGCGCTGCTTGAGTCGCTTGAGGGAGAGGGGGTGGCTGATTGCCAAGTAAAACCCCAGGGGCAGGGGGAATCCACGCCTACGCAGGACTGTGGTGAGCTCGAAGCTATCGGATTCCCGTTGGATCAGGCCGTTCGAGTGATTGAATCGTGTACGTACTTGTACGGTGTGATCGAATTGGCAGAGGCGTACCGCCTGTATGCGGAAATGACGCTCACGCCCATCTCGATCGAAGAATTCAGGGGTGTCGCATCAGGCAGGTATTGGAGTCTGTGCCGCACGGGGCTAGTCTTCCGCCATGGTACCGAGTACGTAGCCAATCGCGTGCTGAGCGTTCCCTGCCTCGTGCACGATGCGGTCAAGGAGTGCGGGGACGGGGCGCTTCTCGGTCTTCTCGCCGCTATGGAAGAGGGCGGTGCGACGGTCGATGAGCTCTTTTATGCGTTGCGCGAGCAGCTCGCCGCACGTCCCGCCAACGACACGACGGCGGCTCGCATCCAGGCTGCCTATGATCGTTTTGAGAGCCAAACCAACGAGTATATCGACCAGCTTATCCAGGAGCACCGTGCCACCCCGCGTTGTCCGCTCAGCTCCGATCTGGTCAAAGACGGATGGCTCGATTTTGCCTGTTCGCTGCCGGAGGCCATAGCACTTAGGAATTTCCTCGATGGCATCGTGCCGGATGGGGAGAACGAATATTTCTTCGCCGATCGCATGGTTGAGGACCTGATGACCTCCGTGGTTGCCACGGGCTCGCTCGGATCTGCCATGCGCGCGTTGAAGCTCTATGGATATCCGCACGAAGCGCCTTCCACGGTGAAGCTCATTCGCCTCGTCATCAATTTCTACCAGGCGCTGCCCTCGTGGGATGATAACGGCTGGTCAAGACGAGAGCACATGGAGCGCCTGACGGGTCGCAAGGTGTTTTACGCGCCGGACGGAAGCGAGATCCGCGTGAGCGACGCAGACCCGTGCCCATGTGGCTCGGGCAAGGCGTATGGGGAGTGTTGCGGAAAGCGGCGCCGACGCATCATCTGCACGCCGCGATAGCGTAAGTGAACGAACGTGTAGAGCGTTCATTGCGGATGGGGCTGCGGACATTTTCTTAGACAATCCTACACCGCGTAGCCCAGCGCAAGGCGGTCTCGTCGGGCGTCCTCCAGCCAAGTGCCCGCGAGATGCGCCCGGAGCGGAACCAGCGCATCCGGGCGTCGAGCTCGGACATGAATTCCCCCAGGCCGACGCCGCCCTGAGCAGCAGCTTCTCTATCTGGTCGGGAGTCATCTCGGCGAGCGGGCCCGTCTCGGGCGGCTCGTACGGCCCCTTGATCTCGATCTTCCCCACTCGGGCTCCCCTCGGGTCGTGCGGGCGTCGCCGCCCCCGATTCTACCCGAGTCCCAGGGCCTGCCGGTGTAGCTGTGCGGCAGCATCCCCGCGTCCCAGCTTCTGGCGGCCCCTCCCCCGACGCCGACGAACGCCGCGGCCTCGGCGACGGACATGCCATCCTCTCGCGCGAGCAGGAACAGCCCGACCTCCTCTTTGGTGTGCATGCGAACCTCCAGACCGGACACCGTCAAGGTGTCCAACTTTTCGTCCACAGTCCCTTTTGACCACAACCGCCAAAACGAAAAGAAAAAGGTGGAAGACGGCGTGCGTCTTCCACCTTTGCATCCCTGCGAGTGTGCAGACAGACTAGCGGCGCTTCTTTCTTAGGGCCGTTGCGGCGCCAATGAGCGCGGAGGCGCTCAGGGCGACGGGCGCGGCGATAGCGGCGATGTCACCAGTCTGGGGGAGCGGGCCGTTCGTGCCTGCGGGCTTCTTGTTCGGCTTGTTGCCGGTCTCGGGCTTGGGGTCGGGCTGCGGCTGCGGCTCGGGTTCCGGCTGCGGGTCGGGCTGCGGCTGCGGGTCGGGTTCTGGCTGCGGGTCGGGCCGCGGCTGCGGGTCGGGTTCCGGCTCAGGCTCGGGGGAAGGCGCGGGGATCTTCTCGAAGACGGCCTCGACAACGGCATCGCCGCTCTCGGTGTCGACTTCGGTGACCTCGACGGACGTCGTGGAGGTGGGGCCTGCAACATCGACCGGCGTCCCGTTCTTGGTGACGGATGCGATGCGGTAGCCCTCGTCGGGGGTCACGGTGAAGGTCGTCTTGCCGTCCTTGAGGGCGACAAATCCCTCGGGCGTCACGGTGCCGCCCACGCCGGCGCGGCCCACGGCGCCAAAGCTGGTGAGGCTGTCCGCGGCGAGGGTGATGTCAAGCTTGTCCAGGCGTGGGGACTTTTCCTTGGGCCCCTTGAACACGAGCTGGGAGGTGCCGGGTTTGTTCACCGTGAAGGTAAAGTCGACGGTCTGATATGCATCGGCATTGGTGTGCCCGGCCGCATGCTCACCCTTCGCGATGATGGGGTCATCGGCGTCGGCGTCGGTCCACACGACCTTGTTGTTGCTGGAGCCGCTCATGTAGCGCAGCTTGACGTTGTAGGTGCCTGCGCGCTCGACGGTGAACGGAATGGCGATCGTGTCGTTCTCGCCCACGGAGTCGACGAGCTTGCCCAGGCTCGCGCCGTCGCGATCCTTGATCGCCATGGGCCAGTTGTTGTCACCCGTGGTGTCGTTATGCAGCACGCCGAGCTCGAACTCGATGGTCGAGGTGGTGCCAACGATGCTCGGGAACGCGAATGGCTCATCCTCGGAGTAGGCCTTGCGGATCTCGAGACCCGACTGTGCAGCCTGGAGGACCTTCATGGCCTCGAAGATGGCATCGGCGGAAGGATTGTCCTTGGCTACCACGGCGTGTGCGGTGACAAGCGCCTTGTCGAGGACTCGGACGCTCTCGGCCGTGTACTGTCCGGCGTTGGCCGCCGCCTCGGCGTTCTGGATGGCCTCCTTGAGCTTCTCAAGGGTGTAGTTGGACTCGCGGTCGATGATGGTCACCGTCACGTCGTCGTTGGAGCCGATCACGAGGCCCTCGGGGGAGACCGGAGCCATGGTCACGTAGAACTGGCCGTTGCCGATGGTGCTGGAGCTCACGACGCGCTTGGTGCGGACCTGGACGGTCTTGTGTGTCTCGCCCTCGTTGAAGACTACGTGTTTGGAATCGGTGTCGAAGTCGCCCTGAACGGCGGAGCCGGGCTCAAAGTTCACGACCACCTCGGCGCTGCCGGTGGAGCCGCCGCTGCGCGTGACGCCGAGCTCGTAAACGGAATTCTCGTCCATGGTGATCTCGGTCACGTCGAAGTCGATCATGCCCGCGCCGTTGTTGTTCAGGTAGGCGGCGGCGTCGATGCCAACGGCTCCCTTGTCACCGCCCACGACCTCGATTTTGACGGTGTGGGTGCCCGCCTCGAGGGTGTCGGAGGTGAAGAGCGGGACGCTCGTGGCGCGCTTGCTGGCACGGGTGTTGATCTCGATCGGCTCTTTGCCGTCGATCGTGATCTTGGCGTGGCCATGGTTGGGGTCGACCGTGCCCATGAGCATGAACTTGGTGCCATCGAACTGGAAGGTCGCGGTTGCGCCGGCCTGGCCGGTCCACATGCTGGTGCCGTCGATGAAGCTGGCGTTTTTCTCCTGGTTCCACCCGCTGCTGGTCTGCATCTTGGCGTTGTCGAGGATTTCCATGCCCTCGGGGACGGGCATGGGCTTCTCGAAGGCTTTGGTGGTCTTGAAGACGCCGACCTCGGAGATCTGGGCGACCTTGCCGTCAAGGGTGCTGAGGTCGATCTTGATGGCGCTGGCGGTCACGTTCGAGCCGCGCACGAGGCGCTTGGCGCCCACGGTGCCGCCCTTGCCGTACTCCACCCACTGGCCGCCGGCGTCGCGGTACGAGACGGCGAAGTTCTTGATGTGCTGGCCGTTCTGGATGGCCTCCTCAAAGGAGACCACGTTGAAGGTGCGCTCCTCGGGAAACTCGATGAGGAGCGACTGGGTGCCCGTGGCGTCCTTGGCGCTCCAGTAGGTCTCGTCCTTGCCGTCGAGCACCTTGCCGGGGCCGTACGCGGGGTCGTTCTCCCAGGCGCTGCTGGCCTTGGCGGTCGCCGCCGTACGCCCCTCGCCCTCGCGCGTGAGGTCCTGGGCGAAGGTCTTCTCAACGTTGTCGCCAAAATCGAGCGTGCGCTGCTTGATCTCGGGGTCGACCGTGCCCGTATCGTTGGGCGGCACGTTGAGCAGCAACGGGGCGCCGTGACCGACCGAGTTGAAGTACATGTTGCTGAGCTCGGTGAGGGTCTTGGGAGTCTTCATGTTGTTGTGCCAGAACCAGCCGGCGGTGATGCGGGCGTCCGCCTCGGGCATGATCCACTTGCCTCCTGTTGGGGAGCCAACGCTGACCTCCGCGCCCACCGTGGGGTCGTTTTGGATGTTCTTGTTCCAGGGGACCTCGGCGGAGCTCGAATCCCAGTTGGGGTTCATCTCGACGCGGTTCCAGGCGGTGTCTCCGGCAAGGCCGTTCTCGTTGCCCACCCAACGGACCTCGGACTGCAGGCCGCACTGGAAGAGGACGCACTCGTCGCCCTCGAGCTCCTTGATGGTTTTGGCAAAGCGCTCGAAGTTGTAGTTCTGTGCGTCGGCGCCGGTGCCCTTTGCGCCGTCCATCCACACCTCGACAAACTTGCCTTTGTTGCCGTACTTGGGATCGCCGAGGATCTCGCGCAACTGCCCGTCGTAGAAGTCGTTGTAGTTGTCGGGCTTTCCGTCCTTGTTGCCGTAGCTCGGCTCATGGATATCCCAGGGGGAGAGGTACAGGCCCATGTCGAGGTCATATGTGGAGCACGCCTTGGAAAGCTCCGCCAGGATGTCGATCCGGCTCGTGGTGCTGCCCATGTCGTAGTCGGTCGACTCGCTGTTCCAGATGCAGAAGCCGTCATGGTGCTTGGCGGTGACGACCAGGCGCTTGAAGCCGGCCTCCTTGATCATCTTGACGTAGCCCTCGGCATCGAAGGTCTCGAGGTTGTTCATATAGGTGACCGCCGAGGGCATCTTGGTGCCGTAGTCGGTGCCCCACTCGACGCCCGAGAAGGTGTTGGGCCCAAAGTGGCAGAACGCCGCGAGCTCCTCCTTGGCGTATTTGTATTGACCCTTGTTGGGGACGATGTCGTCCTTTTGGGGCTGTGCGGTGGCAACGCCGTTGAGGCTCTCATCGGTGATCCATTGATCCGCGAACACCGCCGTGGGCAGTGCGAGCGATGAGCACAAACCGGCCACGATGGCAAACCGCGCGAGGTTTTTACGCTGCATATTCCTCCCATCACGTGCTGCCAGCCGGTGCTGGCAGGTACTGGTGGTGCATCCGGCTACGATCGGTGCAGGATACACTCAATCGGAACAAGTTTGCCTGGGTGCCTAATCCCCCCCCCCTCGTGGAATCGGCAGGCGTATTAATTTGGAACATGAACGGTAGGTTTATGAGTTTCAGACGGCTAAAGGCGGAGCATTGGTATCTGTCCAGGAAGACCAGCGTGCGGGTTTCTACCAGACGAATAGTTGGTGCGATCGATCATCGCTAACCCAAAAGAGGAGCGGACAATCTATCGCTTGCGCGGGCTTAGGAAGGCCGATGCCCTCTGGCTCCTGATCATGAGCGTGCGGGACTGGACGCTCAAGATGCCGCCGACGAGGCGGCCAATGCGGCGGGGGAGGAGCGCGACGTCGCCCTGGATGAGCGCGATGACTCCGCTGAACATCGGCGTAGAGCGTTCATCGAGGGGAGGGGTTAATGGTGCAAAAAATCTAGCAATAGAACGCTTGCGAGGGTACCCTAAGGCCATGGGCAAGATATGAGCCGAGGCGCCAGGAGGCGCAAGGCGTGGGAAAGGAACGTGCCTCATGAAGAAATATGCGAACAGCGCTCTGTTCTATGCGATCCTGGCCATGATCGGCGGCGTGTTCTTCCGCGAGTTCACCAAGTTCTTTTCGTTTGACGGCGCGACCACCCTGGCGTTCGTGCACACGCATTACTTTGCCCTGGGCATGATCATGTTCTTGCTGCTCCTCGTGCTTGAGAAGACCCTGCACATCGCCGACCGCTCCGTGTCCCGTGCGGTGGTTGCCTACCACGTAGGTCTCAACGTTACCGCCCTCATGCTCGTGGCTCGCGGCGTGCCCCAGGTTCTGGGTATCGATCTTTCCCGCGGCATGGACGCGGCGATCTCCGGCATCGCCGGGTTGGGCCATATCGTTTTGGGTGTGAGCATTGTACTCATCCTGCTGGGCGTCAAACGCGCCGTGGCCCGCGCCGAGAAGAGATGATGGCAAGCCAAGGAAAAACCTCCGGCGACTTATGTCCGCCGAGCGGCATCGCGGCTGGTGGATGGTGGCGAAGATAGCAAAAAGGCGAACTGTCAACCGTGGTTGACAGTTCGCGTAATTCTCTTATGGTGGAGCTGATGAGAGAAACGGCGAACTCCCGTGAGTTCTCTGAACGAGACAATCATGCAATACAGCTCGACACCTGCATTGTTCAGGCAACTAACAGTTGGTTCGTGATTGTCGGATTGCTGGAAAACAATAGCCAACATTTCTCAAAATAGAACTTGCGTATATATAAGGTATACCCTATAATAATAAATGTCAGAAGGGAGGTGATTCAGTTGGAAGACAGAGTTTGGGACGTGTTTCTTGTGGTCCTCGGCGTGGTGCTCGCAAAGGTTACCGATGAAACAGTTGAGCGTCTAAAGAAAAAGACCCCTCGCAAGCCCGGAAAGCACGCAAAGAGGTCTTAGCACAAGGGGCATCGCTTAGGCGGTGCCCCGCCGCTCACGATTTTATCGCAGGAGGTGCGCAATGGAAACACTGGTTATATCGTTCATCGTGTCATTCATCGCGTTCAGGATTTGGCGCAGTAATCGCAAGGGAGAGTAATGCAGACGGAAGCGCAGCGTCGTGCGACCAGCAATTATCGCAAGAAGGTCAAGCAGCTGACCATCCGGTTTTATCCGAACAGCGACGCCGATGAAGAGATGTATGAGTGGCTGAAGTCGCAAGACAACACAACGGACTATATCAAGAAGCTCATTTCGGCAGATATGCAAAACATCAGATAGACGGCTTGCCAGAGTGTCATTTAACGGAAGAAAGCGGGGCACCCCTTACCAGGGTGCCCCGCTTTGAGGTTAATAGAACAGCTTTTGACCGGGATAAATCGTGTAAGGAGAGGCGATGCCATTCTTGCTCGCAATGGCCTGCCACTTGACGCCGACCTTTGCGCCGATGCCGCTCAACGTGTCACCGCTCTTGACGATGTAGACAGACTCCGCGCAGATTCCGGCGCGTTTGTTGACGATTGCCTGGACACTCTTCGCCTTGCCGCCGAGAACTTCGGCGCGAATCGGGTTGACGCCGAACATGCCTCGCTCAACATCGTCGGCAAGCTGCTCGCAGCTTGTTCGGTCGACGTAGTTGATGAGGTCCTGCACCTCATCGTAGCGGGTGCCGAGTTTAGCCTTGCGCTCATCATCCGCACCGAACTCACCGCGCATGACTCGGGCAGCGATTTCGAGAGCGGTCCCCTCGATCGTCTGGACAGTTGTGTCGGGCGTATCGACCTCCGGCTTGACTGCCTTGGACGGGTTGCAGAATTTGTCCCATGCGGCGCGCGTCATATGCGCGATGTCGAGATCGAGCGGGCCGTCATAGCCGCCCGGACGGCCGTTAGACGTGTATTGATGCAATGCGCACGTGCTCCACGCGCCGAAGCCGCCTGATGGCAACCAAGGCGAATCTTGGTATCCGGTTCGCTCGGTGTTCGCATATTGCGCAACCCAGAGGGCGTGATTGGGGGCGATCGCGCTCCAATCTTCCTCGGTGCAGACCGATCGAGACATATATACGGCGCAGCGCACACCCGTAAGCTCGAAAACTCGGTCGAGAAACAGCTTCGCCTTGTCCGTTCCGATTCGACCGTACATCTCATAGTCGAGCGCTGGGAATCCCTCAGTGAAATAGTTTTTGCAGTTGGCTACGAAATAGTTTGCCTGAGCAACCGGGTCAGACGCGTTCAAGAAATGGTAGAAACCCCATTTCTTCCCCAGCTTCTTTGCGGTCTGGATGAATCCGTCGCACGTGTCATGCACGATGCTCGTTCCTTCCGTGGCCTTGCATATAACGAAGTCACAAGGAACTTTTGTAAGATCAAGACCGCGCTGGTAATCTGAAATGTCGATGCCGTTTAACGCCATGTTAAGACCTCCAAACAGAAATGAAATAACCCCAATCAACGCACGTCATCTGCTCCAAGCTGAGCGTGACGGCGTATGGGCTGCAAGGGTCGTGGACAATTACGTTCTCTTCGTCAAATCCCGTCAGCAAGACGATGTGCCCGCCATAACTTCGCCCGCCATCTTCAAGCCGCCCCTGCATCTCAGCGAAGATAAGTGATCCACCTTCAAGATCATCAAGGGCGCGTTCCATGTCCTCGTAAATGACCGAGCTTGCGATGTCGGCATCCTGCTCATGCATCCATGAGCAGAACCCAGGCATGTAGTTCTGACCCTCTTGAACGAAATCATTGCCGACAGCGTTCAGCATCTCGACTGGCGTCCAATCATCGCCGCTAAAATAACTCCACGCCATCGCGGCGCACGTCAGCCCGCACCCCGACACAGAAAGCGTCTCATCGGCATAAGGAAGCCCGCCCCATCGCTCATCGGTCTGCAAGTAGATCGGAACGCTTGGGGCGGGCGAGTCCTCCATTACGGCATTCTGAACGATTTGGATCGGTTCTTCTGCCGGTTTCTGAGGTGCCGTGAAAATCATTGCCGCACAGATGGACATGCCGGAGATTGCGCCAACGAGGAATGCTGCCAGATTGACCAGCCTAATCATCTGTATGGGGCTTTTCGTAAGCCATGGCGCGCTTGGAGTCCCCGACTCCTGCGGTGGTTGGGTCAACGACTACACCCAGAATCGCGAGCACGGCGAACAGCGCGTTGACGATGGCTGCGAGCTGTTCGTTAAGAATGCCGAAATCCCACTGGTATCCGAACGGAGCCGCGCACACCTGAACAAGCAGGAGCACAGCCGGGATGAGCGTCAGCCAAAACGTCTTGTTCTTGATTCGAGTCGTAATGTTAATCATTGCAGTTCTCCTTGTCATAAATCAGGTCAACGCGGTCGTAGATGTGATCGACCTTGCTCGCCATGTCGTGCGAGTGGGCGCGAGACTCCTTTATCTCGCTATGAAGGGCGTCGTTCGATGCCCTAAGAGACTCGACGGATGCCTGAAGGCTCTCTGAAATGTTGTTGCTGCGCTCCATCTGAGCGGCGATCCTTCCCTCCATCACGGAGCGCTCTCTATCGCGTTTGGCGCGTTCGTTCAGCTCTTCGCGCTTGCGCGCCTCGCGCTGCGACTCCAAGTCTGCCTGCCTCTCGTCTCGCTTGGCCTCAAGCTCTGCCTTGCGCTCGTTGTTGCGCCTGAACTCGTCTAACAGGAGCTTTGCGAAGATTCCAAGACCGACTATAACGACTGTTGAGAGAAACCATTCCGGACCGAATGCCGCAGCGTGCGTGACGATGCTTTCGCCCATCTCTTATCCCTCCGCGACCTCGCGCCAAACGGTCTCGGTGCCGACTGCTCCCGGCTCCCAAACATTGTTGGCGACAATAGACTCCCAGACCTTGTCCTTGTGCTTTACGCGAGCGCTGAGCGGATACGGGTTGGTCGATTCCGGCTGCTGCCATGCTGGCACCTCTGAGCTGGGGGTGTCTGCGTTACCGGCTTCAAGAACCTTTGCCCATAGGCTATTGGATGACTTCGGTGCCCAATCGCCCTGTGACACATGATTTTGGAGGCAGACATATAGCACGGAATCTTTCGTAACGCGTTCCCCGCGTGCGTATGCATGGCCATTGCCGTTCCATTCCGGAAACAGCGCCGGGCAATTGCTCGCAACGTCATCTGACAGTGATGGGGCCATGCCATCATAAATCGCGATGATCGCGCGAACCTTAGCCTCCTCTTGTGCGGTCAGTGCCATACTTTCTCCTTTCCCTAGAAAACAAAAGCCCCCGGCGGGTTCATCGCTGGGAGCTTGGTGCCTGTCTATGCGCTCTCCGTCATCCGAAAAGCTCCTTATATAGCGCGTCCATGCGCAGTATTGTGTCGTGCGCATCGAGCCGCTTCATGCCGCCGCGCCACGATTGATAGGATTGGTTTACCTGTTCCTTGGTCATCATGCCGCGACCGACGAGCGCCGCCTGCTTCTTCAGCTTCCTGCGTTGACGCGTGATGGAGCTTCGGCATGGCCTCACGACTACCTTGCCGCCGTCGCCGAAATAAAACCTCTTCTTGAGGAAGACGAATCCGCGAGACAGTTTAACGATCCTCGTCTTCTTCCGGTTGATGACAATCCCGAGTTCGTCGCATAGCGATTCGATTCTTTCGAGCGCGTCATGCAGAACGTTTTTCTCAAGCGCGATGCAATAGCTGTCATCCATATAGCGGCCACTTGCGAGGATTCCGGGCGTGGACAGCATGAGGTGGTCGATTGGTGACGGCAGTGCTACGGCGAGCACTTGGTTTGGCTCGCTGCCGAGACCAAGGCCGCGAGTCCCGTGCGCGTCAATCTGGTCGAATACGACCGATTTAACCCGATCGTCGTCAAGTGCCCGGTCGATAAGACGCTTGCAAGCTCCGTGGTCGATGTTGCCGAAGTAGTTCGCGAAGTCGACCTGAAGGATGTACCCGCGCTCACCGTGCCTCTTGTGATGGTTTACGAGTTGGCGCTTTAATCGCCTGACGGCATATTCAGTGCCGCGCCCCTTTATGTTCGCGGCGCACCCTTCGGTCAGCGTAGGCCATATCGCCGGTGCTAACGCGTGCCTGCTGATAGATTTCTGTATGACTCGCTCTGAGAAATGGACAGAGCATATGTGCCTGAGCTTTCCGCGCTCGAATATGTCGAACTCGATGAATCCGCGCTTGAAGTCCTTACCGGATATGAGGTCTTTTCGTGCGCGCATGATGTTCGGCATGACCCTCAGCATGTACCTCTGGACGCTCGATTTCCAACTAACGCCACGTGAGGCGTCGACCGCCGACTGGTATAGGTTGTCGAGATCTGCGATGGATTCGAGCGTGCACCCCTCTATCCGCTCCGAGCGATTTGCGGCCCTTTTGTTATCGCGCCGTGCTCGGCGCGCCGCTCGGCGCTCATCGGAGTTCATTGGAGGCACCCCGAACGGCTTCATGCGGCACCCGAAAGCCGCTTGACGGATGACCATGAAACGCGGGCAGGTGCCAAATCCCGCGCCATGCAAGAAGCGAACGGCAACCGTCTCGGGGTGCATATTTACGGGCGCGCGCCCGATGGTTGCCCCTTCCTTCCTCAAATGCACGGCGCTCAGAGCTGCGGTCTGCGCGGTCTGGCAGGTCTTGGGAATCACGGGAACGGGCGAACCCAGTCATACGTCGCGGCGTTGTTGTAGGCATAGCCGTTGTAGTTGACATCGCACACGTTGGAGGACGAACCGCCCATGACGGAGCGGAGCCACCAATTGACGCGAAGATTTCCAAGGGGCAACACTTATTCATTTTACCCCTTTCCTATCAGTTTCACGCCAGACCGAGCGCCCTTGATGAGCTTTATGTCATCATCGACGTCCTGAATAAGCGTCTCGAACCACGACAGGCTTATGTTCGAGTTGAGAGACTTCAGGCATTGCAGGTCTTGGAGCAGTTGGTTGCAGTCGGCGATAGCGAGCGTCATAAATCTCTTGCGCTCATCGACGTTTCGCGCGGTGTTCGGGTAGAACGCATCCGCCTTTACGAGATTCATGACCAAGCTTCTGGCTGTCTCGGCCATAGGGACGGCGAAGACGAACCTGTACGACTTCGGCAGCTGCTTCGTTGTCACCTTCTTGGTGATCTCTGCCCTTATCTCCAATGCAAGCGTGAAATACTTATGGGCACTCAGATGCCTGTTTCGGGCATATACACCACTCAAACGACCATCTCTTTGCTAAGCCGTCTCGACCTGATGGCGCATGCGCAAGGCATGCGCCGGTTCAGTGTTGCGTACGGCTGATAAATCAGCCTACGAGGAAGCACGGGAACGGGCGAACCCAGTCATACGTCGCGGCGTTGTTGTAGGCATAGCCGTTGTAGTTGACATCGCACACGTTGGAGGACGAACCGCCCATGACGGAGCGGAGCCACCAATTGACGCGAGTTCCCAAGATTCGAGATGCCGTGTCTTCGAAAATCGGGAAATGGCAATCGAATCCGATGCTGTAACCAGTCTTGCTCCATGCTTGGAACCCGTAGACCTCGATTTCGGAAAGAGACCATACCTTCCCCAGATCAACCCAAGACCAACCGCTGTCATCGGTGAGCTTCCCGCTCGACGCGTAGCGCTCATTGAGCAAGACGCGTTGCGGCATGATGGCTGCTTGACACTCGGTCGGGAGGGACGGCAGGAAATCGCCGATCTCCCACTCATGCAGCTTCGAGCACAGATACGGGTGCTTCTCATCTGCGATGCCGTTGTTGTCGTTCGTGTCGCGCCACTTGATATAAGATCCGTTCACGGCCTTGTCGCCGGTGACGGACACCGGGGCGGACGGGACCATCGCTATATGGTGGCCCTTCGGTGTGTCCCCGCACTTGTAATACGGGTCGATGGCCGCGTTGTGGTACCTGACGGTCTGGGAGGGGACGTTGACACCGGCCTTCAGCTGCACGTCGATGTAATCGCTGATGCGAAGCCCCGTGAAGTTGGCTGCCCTCACCCGCCTTTGGAGCCACGTCCAGACGTTTGCGCTGCCGATCTCGGCGGCGAAGACTGACTCGATGGAGCGCCCCTTATAGGTTCCGGTCAATTGCTGTCGGTCGTATTCCTGAGCGGTGGTCGCGGCGTTTGCCGTGTTCCGCGCGGTGACGTCCTTGACGTTGCGCGGCGCGCCGTTGAATGTGAGGACTGAGACATCTGCCATGTTGGTTCTCCTTAATTTAGGGTCGCGGTTTCGTCGGAAATGCCCGACCGCGCTAGCGCAAGCGTCTCACCGCTGTAAGAGGTCACGCGGGTCGGCGGGACGTATGCCGTCTCACCGATCAGGACGTACTTGTCCTGAAGCTCCGACACCGCAGAGGCGAGGATTTCGTTGGCCTTCCTCAGTTCCTCGACCTCCGTGTCGCTGGGAGGCTTAATTGACGCAATGCTGTTCGCGATGTTGAGCGCGTTGGTGGCAGCCGCCGTCGCGTCATCAGCGGCACCGTTGGCGCGCGATGCGGATGCGTTTGCGCTTGACGCCGCAGAATTGGCGATACCAGCCGCTTTGCTTGCCGCGTCAGTTGCCTTGTCCGCATTTTGCTTTGCGGCGCTCGCTGCGGAAGCTGCTGAGTTCGCGGAGCTTGCTGCCGTGTTCGCCTTTCCTGTCGCGGCATCGGCGTTTGACGCCGCCGTGCTCGCCTTGCTGGCAGCCGCATTCGCGCTTCCAGCAGCCGCACTTGCCGTTCCCGCAGCCGCGTTTGCCGAGCTTGCGGCCTTGTTCGCCGAGCTTGCCGCAGAGTTGGCAGAGGAAACCGCGCTCTCGCCGCGATTGATGAGATCTTGCACGGCGTCATCCCAGCTTTGCGCTGGCTTTTGACCGTCAAGAGCGCTGCGCAGGATTTCGATTGCGAAGCGCTCCGTCGAATAGGTCTTGCCGCCCGTGGTGATCGTGAAATATGCCTCGTCAGTGTATCCGGGAACGCCGCAAAGCTTGGCTTCGTCAACCGTGATCGTGGCGGTATTGCCGTTCACCGAGCACTGGCCGCGATAGTAGTTGCGCCTGTTCGGGAGCATCACGACGAGCCATACTGTAGCGCCCGAAAGTGCGAACTCAGCGCCGTTATCGTAGATGAGCGCATTGATTGTTGTTCCACCAGCGTCACCCTGACCGACCTTTATGCAATCTCCCGTTCCCTCTTTCGAGATGTCGAGTTCAAGAGTCCGCGTGTTGCCCATCACTCGCCGCCTTTCTCTCCGGTTCCATACGCGAGTGAACGAAGATTTTCCAGCGCTTCATTGAAACTCACGGAAGAACGCGACTCGCCGGATGCTGACTGCACGTCGGCGTTCGCGGCAACTGCTGGAACGCTCGCCGACAG
This sequence comes from uncultured Collinsella sp., assembly GCF_959026545.1. NCBI lineage: Bacteria > Bacillati > Actinomycetota > Coriobacteriia > Coriobacteriales > Coriobacteriaceae > Collinsella > uncultured Collinsella sp. The sequence continues at coordinate 151,846 of NZ_CAUFLV010000001.1, read as the reverse complement.
GGCGTCGAACACATCAACGACCGCTTGCATTCGCTGATCGACATATAGCGGTTGGACAATCTGGTAATCTCCGCCGACCTGATCCGGCTCCTTGACCTCATCGACGGGTACAATCTGCCTATTTCCCTGTTCGTCAACTGAGATAAAAACGATTCCCGAGTCTGACGCTCTAGATAACAGCTCTTGGTCGTATTCCGTAACTACCCCCTCGCTGTTTGTAATGGGGTCGTGAGCAATAAAGTGAGTGATCCTTGCCATTTGGACTCCTATTCATCTCCAAGGTTGCACCACGTGCACAGGCCGTTCTTGAAGTTCACCGACCGCTCTCTCCATGACCAGCCTATGACGCCATTCCCCTTGTCCGTTATGTCCTTGATGTAGCGCATGGTGTGGTTTCCCGTATGGCATATCGTTGCCGTTACGCTCTGGTCGTTAGAGACTGCCGTTGAGATTTGCGGCGTGCTGATGCGAACGGTTCCGTTCGCAGTCATCTGGATTCCGCGATATTTGATTGACGGGTTGTCGATGTTGTACGAGTGCGCCGAGAAGTCGATGTGGCCGATCTTTTCCCCGTTCTCGTATCCATACACGGCACCGCCGGTAACGCGCAGGAGGTTAGATGCCGAACCGCATTCGAACGTGCCGTTTGCGCTGATGTTGTTTGCTGTCATGTAGTTTGTCGTGAGCTTGCCCGTGTTCAGATTCCACGTATTGCGACCACGTACATCACTAAGCGTTCCGGTTGCCATATAAGTCGCATTTACATAAAGTAGCCCGCCTTTCATGTAGACGCCCTGAGTCCTGCCGTTCTGCGTGAGCCGGTTGAAGACGTCCATCTGGTCGAGTGAGTCATCGAGGATGTCAACCTTCTGCTGCGCCTGAGTCTGCTCGATGATGTTGCGCGCTTGACGCACGGCGGATTTATACGAGCTTAGGGTCGCCGAATAGTTGCTGTACGCGGCATCGTAAAGCTGCATTGCCTGAGTGAGGTCGCTTGCCGTGGTGACGGCAACGACGTTCTCAATCATCAGAAGGAGACGCGGATATGTCCCGCGTTCGCCGAAAACCGAGTCATATTGCGTGCTCAGGACCGATTTGAACGAGGCGTTAAGGCTCGTGTTGCCCATGAGAGAGCCATAGTCGGTCTTGATGTCCCTGTATTCCTTCTCAAGGGATTGCAGGATCTTCGACACCGCCGCGCGCTCCGCCTCGGTGATTATTCCGTCAGTCGCAATGCCATCGATCGTCTTGTCGAGTCCGTCAATAGCGTTGTCAAGGCCGTCGATCTCACCCATGAGCGCATCGACGGTCTTTCCGCCAAGGACCGCATTGGCGGAAAGCGAGAAATCTCCCGAGCTGAGATTCCAGAAGTTGTCTTCAAGCTCATCGGTCAGCAGACCGGCTCTGATGCGCTCGGCGCGCATGGTTCCTGCGTTGATTGCGTCAGCGCTGACCTGTGCGCCGGTGATGAACGTGCGCCAATCCCATTGGCCGTTAGGCGCCAGGTTGGCCGCGAGACGGATTCCCGCGCCGTTTATGTTGACGGCCCACATTCCGGAGGTCGATTTGAGCGGCAGGCCCGTCTCGGCGCCAATTGGCACGTTGCTCCAAATCGTGCCGAGTTCGAACGTCTCGACCTTGTATGTGCCCACGGCGTTGAATTGGGCGTTCAGCGCGGCTTGAAGCTGTATCAGCCATGCCACCGACGTTCCTGCTGCGGCATCATATAGAGCGTTCTGTTTGCTGTTGCCGCTGATCGCGTTGCTCACGCCCTGCCACATGTCAGCCATCGCGTCGGACAGGTTGCCGAACGTGACAGTCGCATCGCCTGTGAGCAGATCGCGCTCGATTTTCGATACGCGGCCATGCAGTCTGATACCGTCATCCGAAAAACCCTTGTCGATGATTGCAACGTCATCGCCAACGCCCACGCCCTCCCATGAACGACCGAAGGCGTATAGGTCTATGACCGATGCCGTATAGGTGACTTTAGGCTCCTTGACCTTCTCTAGATAGTCTCTCGTCTCCCGCAAGAGCTGCGACGCGTCCTCGCACTGCTCGTTGACATAGGAGCACACAGACGGGAGGACTCCGCCCTTGCCGTCCGGGTGACCCCAAACCTTGGCGGCTTCGGCATCCTCGATGTAATCCTTTCCGCCGTTTATGGATCCGAACGTCAACCTGCGTCCAAACCCTCCGCCGTCAGTCTCCACGCCCTTCCCGTAGCCGTAGACGCGCGTCTTCGGGTTGTCGCTCGCGACGGTGCGCTTCACAGAGAGCAGGTCTTTAGTCCATGTGAACCGCTTCGCGCTGTCCCTGCGCCCGCGTTTCGCGCGGATGCCGACGCGGCGCGACACGATGCCCGCGCCGTCGTGGACTATCGCGGTCTCAAGCTCGCCGCCCCACGTCTTACAGATGCCAGCGATGGACTCGCGCACGCTCTGGTGGTAGAAGGTATGGGATGCGCTGCCGCCCTGATCGCATGTGCCAACATCCCAGCGCGTGCCGGACAGGATCGACGCGAGCGCAACCGAAACGCCACCGCTCGGCCTCTTATCGTCAACCCAATCGTCCCACGTCTCGGCGATCGAGTTGATGCACGTTGCCTTGGTCTTCGGCGCTCCGCTGTCATCGTGGATGCGGTCGAACTCGTCAACCATGTGCTCGTGGCACTCGCCCTGCTGGTCGATCCAGACGATCCTATCGCCCTTCTGCAAATCTTCGTCGCACGTGATTTTAAGCTCATCCGTCCCGTCGAGCGCATCGGCGTGCGTCGCCGCGCTGACATGGAGCCTGCCTAGGTTTTCGCCCCACCTGCTGAAGCGGGTGAAGCCTATGCGCCTTACTAGAGCCATCTTTCCCGCCATTCCAGAACGGCGGTGCCGCTCGTTATGTTGAGACGGCACCGCCCGTCTATCTCGAAGAAATCGGAATCGATGGAAACGGGAGCGTCGTGCCCGTTTACGGTCACGCGCTCCATGGCCATGTCAACCTCAATCGTGCTCGACTGCGTGAGCGTCGTGTTGACCGCGACGAACTCGCCGGTGTCCACGTTGGTGATCTGCCACTTGCTGCCAGCAGCGGGCTTCGCCGTGACCTTCATGTGAGTCGGTCTGTTCCCGCCCGCCCTGATGAAGACATTACCGGCAGACGCATCAACGCGCCGTTTCTGGCCGTAGAAATCTGGGTCTCCGACGTGGAACGTCACGGTCGTTGTCGGGCAATCGTCGGTGATCTCATCCAAGTCCGTGTTCCCTGTGGCAATTGCCATCAGATACCGTGTCGGGTCATCGGGCAGGTAGAGCGGAGCTGGCTCGTCGGACCACAGCGCCGCCGCGAGCTTATGGCGAATGTCGGCAACATCGCGGCGGTCTTCAGATCTAAGCCAGATCTCAACTGGAAGGTCGTAACCGGAGCGGAACGCACCCTTGAATACCTCCCCGTGCCGACCGGGGACGGCCTCGAACGTCGTTGCCACGTCCGCCATGATCGGCCTGCGAACCTTGCAGTAAACGAGCTTAGACAAGTCGTTGCCGTTGAAGATGATTCTGTCATGCTGGTTACGTCGCAACTGGAACACCCCTTTGCTTCAGCTTGCTTGCGATTCCGATGCCGATCTGCTGACCCGTCTCGTATGCATCAACGCCGTCGGCAACGGTCGCGTTGACGGTTACGGCAACGCTCACAGACTGGTTCGGCGAAGAATTGAACTTAGAGAACGCCTTGTTTACCGAAGTCTCGATAAAGCCCTTAAGCTGACGCTCAGGCGCGACGAACTCGCCGCCCGCCTCGCCGACGCCGATGATCGACGGGCCGTCGAAGTATCCGCCCCTCTTGTACCAGCTGACGCTCACGCTCGGCAGACTGATCGGTCCGAAATCGTTCCAGCGCACGTTGAAGTGCGGCATCTTGGGCTTGGGGATGCTGATGCGGATGCCGTTGAACGCTCCCATGATTTTTCCGGGGATTCCGGAAATAGCGTTCCAAGCGCTCTGGATCGGGTTCTGAATGAATCCCTTAACCGAGTTAAAAACGCTGCTCACTTTAGAGCCGAGACCGGGGAAGCCGAGTTTATCGCCGATTCGGTCGGCGATGCTCACAGCCTGGCTCCGCGCCGCGTCCATCTTGCTTTGGATGTTGCTCTTGATGAGGTTGAAGGCGCTTGCGGCCTGAGTGCTCGCGCCCTGCCAGTCTCCGTTCATTGCGGCCTTGAGAGCATTAGATGCCGCAGAGCCGACGCGCTTGCCGGTCTCCATGTCCCCTTGGATGGTCTGCTTTATGCCGGAGAACGCGTTGCTCGTGTTCGCCTTGAGGTTCTCCCACTTCTCGCCGACTCCGCTCACGAAATCGCTGGCACCGCTCTTGACGTCCTCCCAGACGCCGCCGAAGAACTCGCCCGCGCCCGAAAGGTAGTTTTGCACTCCCTGCCATTTTTCGGAGATCCAGCCGGTGAAATCAGACCACATCTGCTTGCCCGTCTCAGTCTGCGTGAAGAACCACGCCAGACCTGCGACGGCGGCGCTCACGGCAGCGACGCCCAAGCCGATTGGGTGCGCGGCGATCAGGCCGGTGAAGCCGGTCCATCCAGTCGCGAGCTTGCCTGCGAGCATGCCGCCAAGCTCTCCGCCCTTCGTGACGATGCTGCCGAACCCGCTCTTGATAGTGCCCAGAAACCCGGTGTCTCCCATTACTGACTTGGCGCCGCCCCAAAGCTCGCCCGCCGTTTTGAAAGCCCTGCCGACGCCATCGGCCGCCTCCATCGTCTTGCCGACGGCGGTCGTGACGCCGCCGAAAGCCACGGCACCGAGAGCTAGGTTGTTCACAAGCTCCTGCTGCTCGGGTGACAGGGACTTGTACCAGCCCGTCACCTTTTCAAGGGCGGGTGCGAGCGTGTTCAGGAGGCTCGTCCCGATCTCGGTCACGGCCGTCTTGACTGGCGTGGCGGCCTCGCCAAGCTCCTGCATGCTCTTGTTCATCTCGTTCTGGGCGTCACGCGATGCAAGGAGGTCGGCGTTGGTTTCCTGATACTGCTTTCCCGCCTCGCCATAAAGGCCGGTAAGGGTCTCGGTGATGAGCTGCGAGCGCTCCTGCTCGCTTCCGCATGCGGCGAGGGCCGCGTTGAACGCGTCTTCCTTGGTCTGCCCGTCAGCGACGGCCGTGTTGAACGCGTCTTGCGCGGCGGAGTGCCCAGCGAGTGCCGCACTCCACTGCTCGGCGCTCGCCGTCGACCAGTTGAGCGCATCTGCGAGACCGCCCGTTACGGTCCCCGTGTGCGCCGTCTCCTGCGCCGCCTCGGCGAGGTTTTCGAGGGGGAGGGCATCGCCAAATGTCGCGTAGGCACCGGCGGCGATGTCCGTCCATTGCTTCAACTCACGTTCGTTCGTCGTGAGACGCGCGAGGTTCTGGGATGCCTCGGTGGCCGTGTCGGACTCGCCCAAGATGCGGTAGAACGTCGCGTATGTCCCGGAAGCCTGCTCGGCTGTCCCACCGGCGCTCTCCCAGGCCGTTTCGAGCTGGCCACTCTGCTGTATGGCTTCCTCTTGGCTCGCCGCGAGTCCGGATAGGGCGCCTGCCGCGCCGACGATTCCGCCAGATAACGCCGTTCCCGCACTGGACATCTTTGAACCGGCGCTAGAAATCTTGTACGCGTTGTCCTCGATCGCCTGACCCACCTTGCCGAGCGCCGTCTTAGAGCCTTCCGCCTCGCGTGCGGTTGCCTTCAGGTCATCGCCGTAGCTCTCAAGCTGCCGCTCGCATTGCATGATCGCGCGTTTGAGGCTGTCGTACTGCCGCTCTTCCTCGGCGGTCAGCTTCGCGCCGCTCTGCTTCTTGCTTTCGAGTTGCGCGAGCGCCTGCTTGTATGCATCGAGCTTCCTTTCAATGTCCGAGTAGGCCGCGCTCAGCGCACTCACCTTCTGCTCAAGCAGCTCCGTGTTGCCGGGGTCGAACTTAAGCGCCTTGTTTATGTCCCGCAGGTCGCTCTGAGTGTCCTTCGACGCCTTTTGCACCTGCTTCAGCGCGCCCTGAAGCTCCGTCGTGTCACCGCCGAACCTGATGACGAGACCCTTGTAGGAAACCGCCACGTCACATCACCTTCTTCGATTGTCAAAGACCATGAACGCTTGAAGCAACGCGCCCTCTCGGGTGCGCTGCCGTCAAACGCTCGCGTATCGTCAAGACCAGAACTGGGATTCGGCGGCACGCGCCTTCTCATCGTCTTCGTAGTTCTCAGCCACATCGGCATAGAACGCGTTGAGTTCGAGAACGTCTTGGACTTGCGTGTAGCTCAGCACTTGCAGGTCTGAAATGCTCAGCCCGCATTGCTGGCAGTTGTAGATGTATCTCGCATCGCAAGCTGATGCGAGGTTACTTGGAAGGCTCGGCATCCGCCTCTTCGGCTGGTGCGGAGTCCACGCCATCTCCGGTCTCAGGAAAAAAGTTTTCCTCTACTATGCGCATCACGTCGGTTGCCCAACCTTCCTCGCAGCGAAGGTCGTAAGCGCCCACCGGAAGGGAAGATGCGAAATCGTTGAACGATTTTGGGAACTTCGGGTCTGCCGTCTTGATGCACGCATAGAGGATCTTGAGCAGGGGGACGATGGCGGGAACCTCATAGGTCGTGAGCGAGGTTGCGATCTGAGACACAGCGTCGGCAATGTCAGACGGCTGCTTTCGCCCGCTCTCGCTCAATTCGTAAAACGCCTGGGAGTATGCGATTGGCGTGAACCCGTTGAACTCAGCCTTGTATGTCTCTTCTCCGATACGAATGTCCATTAAGGCTCCTCAACGACTTCGACCTCGGAAAGACCATCGATCTTGACCGCATCGAAGAACGTGGCGTAATCGGACAGGCCGGAATACGAGTCGTATCCGCTCGTGCGCTTGGTGTCCTCGTCTCCGGTGGGGAGGCTGACCGGGCGCCATTTGAACGGGAACTCAAGGGCAGTGATCTCGGGGGAGTCCTGATTGGTGTTCGCCTCGTTCTTCGGCTTGCTCATCTCGCACATGAGCAGGCAGCGGCGCTTTCCCATGACGTGACCTGGCTGCTCGCACATGAAGGCGAACTTCTTAGGCTTCTTGTTCGCGGTCAGGCTCATGCGGCCATCTTTGGTGACCATATATCCGGTCAAGTCGGCGAGCAGTCGGCGAAGCTCCGGGGTGCTCTCGACATCGAAGAACGACATGGTGCCGCTGCCACCATTGTCCTGAGTCTTGTCAAGCCAAGTCTCGTTGTCGGCATAGCTGGTGGCGCTCTCAACGGACGGCTCCATGCTGATGCTGACCGTGCCGGGGACATGCACCGGCTTGTTATAGGTGAGCTTTTCCTCGTCGGTGCAGATCGCGAAATGCGAGTTCTTGACACCGAAGTAGCCATTTTTAGGCATGGCGTTTCCTTTCTACTCTTCCACGTCCACGCTGAACGCGGTTTCGACCAATTTCTCAGACTCGATGCTCGTCACCGCGAGCGTGTAAGAGCAGTCGGCGGCATCGAGCGCATCCTTTATCTTCCGTTCCAGTGCGTAGTCGCGTCGGCGCGTGTATAGCGCGATGTCGTATGACGTCCACGACGCATAGACACGGTTGTCCGCATAGACCGACTCGCCGTAACCCGCAACCAGGACGATATAGGGCGGCGCAGGTTCGTCATTGCCCGTGAATGACTGGTTGGACCACGGGATGCCGATGGAATCGAGCACCGCGCACAGATCCCTCAGCTTAATCAATCTCCGTCACCGCCCATCTGCGCGAACTCCATTGCAACCTGATCGGCGACCTCGCGGATAACTCCGTCACCGGGCACGTCGCCGTACACCTTGCCCGTCTGGTTCTTGACCTTGTGGCCGTTCTCAAGCAGGTGCGTGAGCTGATAGACCCTGTTGTGCACCGTGCATGCCGTTCCGGTCTCATCAGTCTCGATGGTTGCTTTCCAGCCTTTTTTGTAGGCTCCCGTGCGCTGCCTGCTCTTCTGCTTGAGCAGCTTAACGGCGCGCTTGCCAGCCTGAGCCGCGTTCTTCTCAACGGCGGCTGCGTTGTCCTCGACGCACTCTCTGAAGCAGCTCGCGATGAATCGTTCGATGTCCATCTCAGCCACGGTCACCGACCGCCTCCGAGAGCGTGAGCCGCACGAAATCGGCGCTTGAGCGGTCAACGCGTTCAACGCTGAGTCTGCGACCCTCAAATTCGACAAGCCGCTCACCCTGATAGGCCGCCTTGCGAAGCTGCAAGACGGCCTCTGGATGGATGCCGACCGTCGCGGCGGCGTAATACGCGGCGTCGCTCACGCTGAACACGTTGCACGCGACCTTGCGCGATGTCTCTCTAGCCGTTTCGACGCCAAACTCATCGCGCTTTATGCGCTGCGAGATCAAGATGCAGCTTGCCGCCCACATGCTCATCAGGCACCACCGTATGCCGACGTGCCGTGCATAAGGGTCACAAGCTCTTCAAAGGTATGCATGTACCTATCGGCGTCGGGGTTGTCCATGCCGAAATTAGCCTTACAGAAGACCTTGATGGCGAGACGCACGGTGCCGTCTGAATCGTCCTGAGACTTGTCGACGGACACGCCGCCCGCACGCATCGCGGCGCGGGCGGCGTCGATGAGGTCTGCAATCTCATCGTCGTAGTCGGTGACATCGGCGGGGATCCTCAGCGCGTCACGGCATGCGTCAAGCATCTGCTCTTTCTCCGCCATAACCGATCACATCCTAGGCAGTGCCGACGGTGAGCTGTACGAAGCTCTCGGGCACGGCGAGACCGCCGTCATAGAGCATGTAACCGTTGATCGCGGTGTTCCAGCTGCCGTCGGGGAGCGTGACAGCCTCGACAACAGGGCCGTCAAACAGGTTGGAGCGGAAGAGATCGGGATAACCGAGCATGATGACGCCATCCTCAAGATTGTCCTCAAGCTTCACGATGCTGCCGAAGATGCGGCCCTTCACGGTCGGGTCATCGTCGCGCTCATCAATGAAGTAAGAGCGCTTCGTCGCATCCTCAATTGCCGCGATCTGATTCCAGATGGTGCTCTGGTTCGCGTAGATGCGAACGCCCTTCGCGGCGGGGTTGCCGTAAGTCTTGAGCAGGCTGAGAGCCTTCATCACGTCGGCCTTGGTGAGCGTTCCAGCCTTAGCCACGTTGATCTTGTTTCCAGCAGCCATGCCGAGCGTGCCGTCAACGAGCTTGGCAAGAACGATCTTGTCACCAGCGACGCCGCAACGTGCACTGACCTCGCGGTTGATGTAGGTACGGAAGCTATCGAGGCTCTGAATCATCATCTTGCGGGAGAGCTTGACGGTCTTCTTGATCTCATCGCCCGTGAGGGTGATGCGATCAAAAACGTTCTGCTCTTCGTCGGTGGGCGCTGCGCCCTCGGCGGTCTTGGCGGCATCTCCCTTGGTGATGGACTTGTGGCGCACAAGCTCATACTGACCGGGAATGGTGTCGCGGGTCACGTCGCTGAAGAGCGCCGTGGAATTGTCGATGAGAGAAATGATCTCGTTCTTAAGCTCGACGGGGACAACCTTATCAGTGTTGCTGGTGGTTACGGTGAACGCGGCACGCTGCTCCATTGCGGTGAGCGCGGTTCGCTCGACGTCGTTGAGGTCGTTGCCCTCAACGAGGCGCACACCGGCGCTGGTGGCGAGGTTCTTCAGGAAACCTCGGGTCTCGGCGGCGGAATAATCCGTCACGTCGTACACGGCGGAGCGGGCGTTGACACCACCCGAAAGCGGGAGGGAGCCGACCTGATGCGCCGTGCCGTTGTCGATGGCGGAACGCGCAGCGGCGATGCGGGCGGCGCGGGACTCGCGTGCGGCGGCGTCGGCTGCGGTGCGCTTCTCGATCTCGGCGGTGAGCTGGGACATGCGCTCGGCGTCCTTCTCGGCCTGCTCGTCGCTCACGCCCTTGGGCGTGCCGTCCTTGTACTTGTCGATAAGCGCCTGAAGCTCTTTCAACATCTCGTCCATTTTCTAAACCTTTCTGCTCTTGGCGATTGCCAATGTTGCCCGCGCGATAGCGAGGGCGCGATTACGACGCGCAAGCTCCTTGCGCGACTGCTCAATCTCTCCGTCGAGCAGATTCCTTGCTGAGATCTCCGTGTTCGGGTCAGCGGGCAAGCTGACTGCCGACACGTCGAAAACCTTCTTAACGCGCGTGATCGTCGTGGTATGGGTGTCGCGGTCGTACTCGTCGGCAGCGACGGTGAAAGCCCACGACATGCGCGTGATGAGTCCAGATTGAATCTCTTCATAGAGGTCGCGAGCCGCTTGAGACCGCGAAAGGTCGGCCGCGATGAAAAGCCCATGCTCATCCGGCTCAACAATAAGCGTTCCGTTGCTGATTCGCGCGAAGACCTTGCCCGAGTGGTCGAACTGCATGATGACATCTGACATGTCGGCATCGCGGAAAGCGTATGGACTGATGACCTCCGTGTATTTGACCCCGTTGTAGTCCTCGAATAGCACATAGGGGTCATCGAACGTCGAAGCATACCCCTCGACGTAGTAATCGCTGTCGATGCGCTTCTCTTTGCCACCGCCGTCCTGCGCGACGCGGGCGATCAGCGGCACGGACAGAGAGCGGTACTGTCGCTCATTGGGCTTCGCTGGCATCATCATCCTCCTTGTATGCCGACGCGGATTCATTTGACTCGATTACGGATATGTTCGCGTTCTTAGCAGCCGCGTCAGCGGCCTGCTCGACCGTATGCTCGCTGATGAGGGCCAGGTCGATGTACTCGCCACGGATCACGTGGCGCTCTCCGCCTTCGTAATGGGCTGATTGGAAGACGTCAGCGACCTGGTTGCCGCACCAGATACCACGGTCGAAGAGCGCGACGGAAACATTCAGTTTGGTCGTGTTGCTCGCGAACTCCAACCGGTTCGCGCTGAACATGATTTCGTTGCCGTGGGCAATCTCGTTCGGCGTGAACGTCATCGCGGTCATGACGAATCCGAGTTGGACCGCAAAAGGCTCGATGCGCCCCTCGTAATACGAGTTGAACGTGTCCTCGTCGGCCCGATTCATCACGATGTCCTCATTGCTCCCGAAGAAGCGATAGGCGCTCTTCTCGATGCGCTCCATCTGCGCGGCATCGACCGTGTAGCTCGTCGGCGTGATCTGCTGCACTTCGCTGAACAGCTTGTCGTAGACCGCGATGCCGCCAGCGTTGTCAACTGAGAGCTGGGAGTTGAATCTCTTCCGCGCCGCTTCAGAGTCAATCTCATTGCGGTTCTGGCTGAGCTTGCCGATGAAGCGCACTGCGGCACCCTGCCTGATGGCCGTCTGCTCCGCCTCTGCCTGTGCGTGCATCAGCTCAAGCGTCGGCTGAAGCACGTTCGTCCCATCGCCGAACAGGTCGGACTGGTACTGATGCCTCGTCATGACGCCGACGCGCGACCACTCGACAAGCACCGTGTCACCCGTGGGGAAACGTAGGTTAAGCCAAAGCTCGCCACCGACATCGTATGCCTCGCATTGCGATGGGAGGACCGGGTAGTAACCTGTGACCTCATCGCCATCGCCGAGCGGCACGATGAGCGCCGTGTCGTTGACCTGAAGCATCGTCCAGACGCGCTTTATGAACTGAGGCGTTGTCATCCAGGGGTTTGGCGCGTGGCGAAGCGCGCGCGCCGCATTCTGCTGTGCGCTCCCGGAGATCTCCGGCTTGAGCTTGCTCGCATGGTCGGCACCGCTCTCGATGATGCTGCGCGTCAGCTCGGCCTCATACAAGCCGCCCTGCCACGTACTAAAGCTCGGTGCGTATGCGGTGAACGTTTCGAAATACCCGTTGACCGCCTGCATCTGCGGTCGATGAAAGACGGCATCGAACAGCGAGCGCATCACCGGTCGTGTACTTGCCATTTAACCTCCAATCATCGCCGCGTAGTCATCGGCGATGTTCTTCATCGCAATGAACGCGTCGCATTCGGCCGCCCAAGCGTCTATTCGGTTGCGCGGGTCTTGGTTCTTCTTGTCCGGCTGGATGTTGCCGTTCACGTCGGTGCGGATCGCGACGTTCGAGCGGCACCACTCAGCGATGGGGTTTCCGTTATCGACAATCCGCCCCTCCTTATAGAGGGCGCGAAGCTCCTTCATCGGCATGCTCAAAGTCTGAGCGCCCTGGATGATCTTCTGCAGGTTGTCCGCGCCGAAGTAATCCTCATAGGCTTCCTGCGTCGGCACGTCGCGCATGTGCCACGGGTCGTAGCCGCACGCCACGGCGTAGATGCCGTATTCGCTCTGGACCTCGGCAACCCAGTCGAGCACGTCGCGCTTGTCCATGATCGGAGTGTCGCACGTCCTCATGAGTCCTCGCGCGATCCACGCATCGTATGGGACTCCATCGCGCCCGCCTCGCCGACCCTCTCGCTCTGCCTGCTCCAAGGCTCGCTGGGGAATCCACGCCATGTGCATCGCGTAGATGTTCGGGTCACCGGGTCGCTGCATGAGCAAACACGCCGCCGTCAGGTCGGTTGTGTCAGCAGCATCGACGCCCAGCACGGCGTAAGTGAATGTGCCGTCACTCGGGTCGAACGTCGCATCGTTGTGTATCTCGTCCCACGTGAGCCAAGCTTGGCTCTGGTTCTCGATGAGGTTGAAGTCCTTTACAAGCAGGGTCGGCAGGAAAGTCGGGTCATCTTTGGCCTTCGAGACGTTCTGGCGCAGGGCGGCGAGCGACTTGATGGTTCCCAAGCCCGGATTCGCCTTAATCCAGAAGCTCTCGTCCTGCCATTCCTCGCGCTCGTCAAGCTCGAAGATGAAGGCGATGAACCTCTCTGCCTTGTCACCCGTCGCTTGGCCGTCGAGCCATTTGCAGGCGTACTCGTACTGGGCGTCGAAGATGCCGTTTCGGACGAATCCGTTTGTGGTGATCTCCAAAACCAGCGGCTGTCGGCGCGCCGACGTGCCCTGAATCGTCAGGTCGTAGAGGTCGCGGTTCTTCATGGCCGCAAGCTCGTCCACAATCGCGCCCGAGATGTCGAGGCCGTCCAGGTGGTTCGTGTTCGCGCTAAGCGCCTTGATGCTTCCCATGTTCAGGTCACAATAAAGGTCGGACACACGTTTTCGCACATGGCGCGAGAGCGCGGGACTCGTCATGACCATACGCCAAGCGTTGTTGAAGCCCTTCGCCGCCTGATCGTGCGCGGTAGCGACGTTGTAGACCTCCGGTGCGCCCTCATCGTCGTTGATGAGAAGGTCAAGCTCGATGGCCGATGCCAAAGCAGTCTTGCCGTTCTTGCGCCCCATGATCCAAAGCACCTCGCGGTACTGGCGCGTGCCGTCGGCGTCAACGAACCCGAAGACAACCGAGAGGATCGCCAGCTGGAAAAGCTCAAGCTCGAAATCGTGACCCAAGCGTCCAGACGGCAGACGGCAGAACCGCTCGATGAACTGAACGTGCTTCTGCGCGTATTCCTCTCGGAAGTGGTAAGGGTAAAGCGTGTCGGTGTTGTCCATGTCGCGCAGGATGTGCGCGGCAACTTTGCGCATCTTGGCGCAGGCGGTTATATCGCCGCCGAGTATTCCGCCGAAATACTCCCTGATTGCGCGTTCGCACGACCCGTCGGCACCCTTGTAACGCCTAACACCTCGTCTCATTGATGAAGTCTATCAGCGCGTCGGCGGCGGCGGTTCCGTTGGGCATCATGTCTGCAAGCTGCTTGACCGATCTGCTGAAGGTCGTGAACAGCTTGTTGTATGCGGAGAATCCCGGATGCTCGCGCAAGCCGGATTGGCCGCCACCGTTGTCGTACTCGGTGAAAATATCCTCATACAACAGGTCGGCGCGTGCATCATCGAGCTTGACCTTCATGAAAGCGAGGTTCGGGAGCAAGGGCATGATCGCCTTGCGCTTCTCATCGGGAATCGCGTCCTTGGTCAATTCGCGAAGCTTCTTAAGCTCGCTGTCTATGCGTGATTGCTTCGACCTCGGCGCTCTCGGCGGGCTGTTCGCCGCGACTTTGCCGGAAACCTCCGAAGTATTACCAACTTTTGCCATGAGCGCAAGACCACCCCCCTTCGAAAACCTTCCACGCGCATAAAACTATCTCCCGGCGTTGGTCCCCTGCCACCCACCCTGTGTTTTTGGGATGGGGGGATATTCCGCCGTGTCTAGCTGCGGTTTTGTGTCCCGCTTTTGCGCTTGGTCTGCGTTGTGCTGTGTTCGTGTGCCGTTAATCGAGCGGCACCAGATTGCCGTCACTGTCAAAGCCGAAGCCCTGACGTGTCGCTCCCTGCCTGATCCACCCATGCACTTGCTTGTGGCATCGGTCGCACAAGCTCACGAGGTTATCAGGGTTAGTCGCAATGTCAGGGTCGTTCACGTTCGCAGGGCTTAGCTCCACGATGTGATGCACCATGACCGCCGGGGTGATGTCACCGCGCTTCAGGCAGTGTTGGCATAGGTGCGCGTCTCTGGTGAGCGCAACGTCACGCGCCCGCTCCCATTCCGCACTGTGGTAGAAGGCGCGACTGAAGTCCTTAGCCATCGCGCCTCCCTTGTGTCAAATGGCGGAGAGCACAGGATTCGAACCTGCGGATGCCTGCGCATCGTCCGGTTAGCAACCGGATACATTAAGCCGCTCTGCCAACTCTCCGCGTATATCGGAATGTCAGACTCTATATCTGAATTTATGACTCCTATATCGAAGTTCTGATATGTCCAGATATGAGGAAGGCCGCGCAGGTTCCCCCGCACGGCCTTTCATGACAATTCACCATATCGAATCTTAGCAGAACTTGGAAACTGAACGCAACCGACGTTTATCAGGCGTTCTTTATAAAAGCCCATCCGACCGCATCAATATACGCAAAACCTACATCACATAGTTTGCGACACCATTGCTGCGAACTCTGCATAATCTCGGCAATCTCGTCCCACGGCTGGGCTTGCAGATACCCCATGCAGATCGCGTCAGCGTAGCGCGTGCCCTTTAGCTTGGCGAGACCTCCGCGCCCGTCAGCGCCATAGAGAAATTCGCACGCCTCGTCTATCTGCTTGCGAGCATCGGCGATGCGCCGCTCCAATCGCTTCTCAAAGTCGATGCGCTGGATGATGGCGAGCGATGCGTCTGTGCAGAATCCACCGCCGCCCGAAGGCTGGTAGCTCTGCGCCTTTGCGCCCTCCTTAGCCCTCATGCACTCCAGCATTTCCCGCGCCTGTTCGGTCTTCACCACCTCGGCGCGGATTCCATCGAAATACTCCTTTGCCTTCATGCGTTTCACCTACTCGATGCCTGTGCTGCCGAAGCCGTCGGTGCCGCGCTCGGTCCCGCTAAGCTCTTCCACCGGTACAAGGTCGCACGGAACATAAGGCATCACGACAAGCTGGCAGACGCGCGTGCCCGCATCGATGGTCACGGTCTCGTAGCTGAGATTGATAAGCGGAGCGCACACCTCGCCGCGATAGCCGCTGTCGATGACGCCGACGCTGTGGGCGAGCGTGATGCCCTGCTTGGATGCAAGGCCGGAGCGCGGGAAAAGCAGTCCGACACAACCGCTGGGAATCTCGATTGACAGGCCGCAGCCGACGATACAGCGCTGCATCGGTTCGAGCGTCACGGTTTCCGTGATGCGCAGATCGAGACCGGCATCACCTTCGTGGGCGTAACGAGGCACCTCCATGCCTTCGGCAACCTTAACGTTGAGCTTTCGTCCGAACATTAGAAGACCTCCTGACTTGTGAGAAACGAAACGCGGTCCGCGGGAACCCAACGCGCCCCGCAGCCGCCATGCATCGAGACGTGGCGGATTGACACCTTTCCGCGATGGCTCATGGCAACGACGCGGTAGCGAGCGCCGTTGTAGAGAACAACATCATCGAGGGCGAGCGTCCGCCCCTGTTCGTCTCGCGGGTTTGAGCGGGTCACATCATCGGCTTGGGCAAGCAGCTCGCGCAGCTCTTCCACCTCTTTGCTTCGCTTGAAAAGTTCCAACAACATCCTTGCTCCTTAAAACGGAATATCCTCGTCGTACACGTCTGGCGTCGGTGACGTCGCAATCGGCTGCGCCTGTTCCGCCGGTTGGGCATATGCGTTCTGCTGCTCGCGCTTCACCTGCATCAGCTCGACGTTCTCAACGCGAATCTCCCAACGCTTCAAGTTCTGCCCGTCCTTCTGATAGGTGTGCGTCCTCACTCTTCCGGAAACGGTCACCTTCACGCCCTTGGTGAGGTACGGCGCGAGCGCTTCGGCACGCTTGCCGAACATCGAGCAATCGGGCCAATTCGTGTAATCGCCCCAAGTCCCATCGCCGTTAGGCACGCGGTCATTGACGGCAAGAGAGAAAGTCAGGATGGGCGTGCCGCTCTTGGTGTACCTCAGTTCGGAATTGGCTCCGAGATTGCCGGACAGAATGACGTGGTTAATGCTCATAAATCCGCTCCCTTAAAATCCCTTTGATCTCGATGACGTTCGCAGAAATGAATACCAATTGCGCCAAGACAAGCAGCATCATGTCTTTTTCAGCATCGGAGCCGAAAAGAGCGAGCAGCGACAGCAAGCCGCCGCACAGGTAGAAAATGGCGGTCAGCATCCAAGGACCTCCAACAGGGCGGCACGCTGGCGAACGCCAAGACCCTTGATGCGCCGACCATCTGCAATTTGCAAAGCCCTCATAAGCTGCTGAGTCTTTGCATGGCCGTACCCAGGCATGGAGTTAATGACCTGCTTTACGCGCATGTTGGACACTGCTTGGCAGTCGGCGTCGGCGAGCTTTAGCACCTGACCAAAGGTCATCAGGCCAGACTTCAGGTCATTACGGACAATCGCCCGCTCCCTGCGAACTTTCGAAGCCTTCTCAAGATACTCGCGGCGTTGCTCAGTGGTCAGATTCGGAATCATCATTGCCCCTTTCGAAAGTCACGTACTCGCATCCGTGCACGATGCGAACCGGTGCCGTGTAGTCGCTCAGCGCTTCCTCGACGGTGGAGGTCATAAGCTTGTGCTTGATCCGCATCCACTCGTCATCGTTAACCTCGATTTCCTTCACTTACTCCACCTTTCATAACTCGATAAGTTCCGGTGAGCTTCAGGCTCTTCAGCATGTCCAGAGCGTGCCTCGCCTGAAGCTCTCCGCAGATCCGAATTGATTGCGCGGGAATGTCAATCTGGTACGCGGTCGCTGCCGCATCGCGATCTTTGTCCCATCGATCCTGCAACGCGTCGAAAGTCCGCATCATTGACGCCTTAAGCTTGTCGCTCACATCGAGATTCGAGACCAGTTCCCGAGCTTCATCGTGGTTCATGGCACCCCCTTTTCGTGATTGCCTGATAATTACTTCTTATCTGTCACCCGCTATCAAAACCAAAGCCAAAAGCCGTGGTTTACCTTGCGTTTCTTCCTCTGCTTGATTGATGGCAGAAAAAGCGCTTTGGTTCACTTTTGGCACACCTCCTTACCCAAGCGCCCGGCGCTTTGCTTCGCTGAAGAGCTGCGCCGCCACGGCATCGCGACCGGGCATCAGGTGCCCGTAGATCCGGAGCGTCGTTGCCTCGTCAGCATGGCCCATCCGCTCCGAGAGCGTCTTTAGGTCGCAGCCGTTGGCGATGAGCCACGAAGCATGCGTGTGCCGCAGGCTGTGGAACGTGATCTCCTTCGGAAGGCCGCACGAATCGCGGATACGGCTGAAAGCGCGTGAAATCGTCGTTGGGCGCATATAGGAGCCATCGAGCGTCACCAGAGGGGAATCGACATCGAGACGCCCGAGAACGGCATTCTGCAGCCTCACGAACGAATCGATAACGCCCAGATCCTCTGTGGTCACGGCGATGTTTCGGCATTTGCGGCCTTTCGTGACATTACGCCGATACGGCTTCGCCCCGGCGCTCTCGATGACATTGCCGCCGACGTGCAGGAACATCTGATAGCGCTTCACATCGTCCCTCTGCTCCGCACACACCTCACCGACGCGCATTCCGGTCACGAGCGCGAGCCATGCGGCGAACGCATAGACCGCACGGCGGTATTCGCTCATGCTGGTCCCCTCGACGCCCATCGCCGATTCGAGCCGCGCGTTGAAGTCCTCGAAGTCCCATTCAGTCAGGGCGCATGCCTCATGCCGCTCGGGCGACGGCTTCGACACGTAGACAATCGGGTTGGCGTCGCATATTCCGGCATCGACAAAGTGGTTGTAAGCGCCTCTCAGGAAGTTGTGAACGTTGATGACGCTGTTCCTGCAAAGACCCTGACCTCCGACAGATTTGGGCATGAGCAACGCCTGCTCGAACCGGTTGAAGTCCATGACGCTGAGATCACGAGCGTTGGCAGTCCTTAGAAACCTAGCAACGTAGTGCGTGAACAGTCGATAACTCTTGATGCTGTTGGGACTTGCGCCGTTCCGCTCCCTGAGCTGGACGTAATCAGCAAGAAGGTCGATCAGGCGGGCGCTCTTAACCTCTCCGTTCGCCGTGAGGTTTGCCGCCCACGTCTCCGCGAGTTCCAGAGCCTCGGACTCCGTTGCGGCGTTGGGGAATCGCTTATAGGGGCGGATCGCCCTGCCGTCAACGCCGCGACCGAGATACAGGCGGCATTCGAAAACTCCGTCCCTGCCCCTTTTGACCGTGACGCTCATGCTACTTGCTCGCCCTCTTGAACATGGAGAGCATCCAGACGATTGCCGAAAACACGAACGCCGACAGCACCAAAAAGCCGTAGCCGATTCCGAAGAAAAAGCCGACAGCAAGGCTTACCGTCACGGCCAATATGACGATGCCCGCAAGTATCATGACGGCCAATCCGTCGATCAGGTCTTTGTTATCCATTGGTTGCCCCCTTAAGACATTGCGGCCAGTGCCAGGAAGATGAGAAGTAAAGCGACCGCGCAGAGCTGCCGGTAAACCCACCAATAGGCGAAGAACGCCGCCGAGGCGGTCAGGATGGTGGTGACGATGGCGATTGCGATGCGGTGGCGTCTCACTGCTCGCCCTCGATCTCGGCAATGAGGTAGTCGATGCACTGGCGGCACTTGCGCAGATCCTGGACCCCGCCCTTGCGACGCCAACGCCAGATGTACTTGAACGCTGCGGCCCACCAGTGCGCGGCGATCGCCGGGAGGGCGTAGGTATCGCCGCTCATCATCGAGCGCATGGCATCCATGCATTCGATCTTGCCGTCTCCGGCGTAATGGTCGGGATGTTCAACGGGATTGCCCGCGAGACACCCTGCAAGCTCCTGAAGCGTCTTTGCCTGTTTAACCTCGATCATCTTCAAACTCCTTCAGTGATGATTTCTGGAACGGTAGAATTTGGCATCTGAATGAATCGCCTCGAACAAGTCTGAAATGAACGCTGCTGAAAGCATCGTGTGCATTCTCAACGCCGAATCGTTAACGTCACTGCTCAGTTCGAGCAGATTCCGAATGTCAATGTTCGGCTTCGATAGGGCTTCGAGCACCGACGCGGCCTCACTCCTGATTTCGGCGATGCACTGTTTGCAGTAATCGATCTTGTCATCCGATAAGCCCATCGACCTTCTCCCTTCCTGGCTTGCTGCCGTCCCTGCCCGTCTCACGGCAGAGCCAGCATGATTCGTGCTCTTGATGATTTCGGACGAACCAATCAATCGGTCGCTCCTTGCCGCAGATTGGGCATCGTCGTATCTCTACGCGCCCGTGATAAGTTCCCCAAGGCATCTACGATCACCCCCAAACACGCGATGTGGATAACTCTGTGGAAAACCTGTTGAAAACAGAGGTCTGAAATCGCAGATTCGAGCGTTTCGGAAGTGCCTGCAAAGAGAAGAAGCAAGAGAAATAACCTTGCTTGTAAGGTTGACTGACAAGCAAGTTGGCTGGTTTGGTTTGGTTTTAAGAACCAAACCAGCCCTTTTCTTTATCTTTCTTTTATTTACTTTTATGCTTTGGCTGGCATTTGCGAGCTGGTTAACCAAAGCAAAAACCAAAGGTTTATTAGCTGGTTTGCAGTGCATCTGTTTACACCTCCCTACCTGCGACTTCTTCAGATGAAGCCTTCTTCCGAGGTCTTCCGCCCTTGCGCCCATTCGCCCTGAGCTGACCGAGCTGAATCGCGTTTTCTTGCAACCTATCGCTGTGCAAATTGCCGTTTCCATCGCTCTTCAACAGCTGCAAATCAACGAGATCCGCAATGAACGCCTTGCAGTCCTCCGTTGCCGCAAGGTCATCGAAATCACCCCCGGTTCCGAACCCGAGAACCCGCGCGATGATCCTCGCGTCCTCGTCCGTCTGAAACGCAATGCTGTGCCCAGTAGATGACGCGAGGTATTCGCACAGCACCCACCATCGCCCGTATCCGTCATATCCACGGCGGAGGATTAACCGCATGCACTTGTCATCGTGCACGGCGTTTGAATCGTGCTTGAAATAGGGCATCGGCTCGCGTGATGCGACTAGCACCTCCTTGCTCGCCATGTCACACCTCCCCACACTCTTCCTCGTCGCATTCGGCGTCTGGTTGCCCGTGCTGGTGCCATCCGTCCCAAATGCAGTGCTCCCATTCGCGGCAGTTGGTCCAGATCTCCCGACCCCTGAACAGGCAGCACGATTTGGTGCTGAACGTCTTCTGTTCGAACTCGCATTCTCCGGGCGTCGGCATCGGCGGTTCGCCGAAATCAAGCGACAGCTGTCACTGCCCGCTAGTCCTCGTCATCGTCGGAGATGTCGAGCGCGATTGAAGAGCCGATGTATTCAAGCAGGTCTTGCAGGTGCTTTGCGGTGTTCTTCTCAGGGTCAGCCCTGCCATCGAGAAGAGTGCAGACCCAGGCGAGGGTTCCACGCACGACAGAGAAGACGGCGGGCATGTCGACTTCGACCTCAGCGCCGGATTTCTTGTTGAGAAGCTTCATGCTCCCGCAGGTGACGAAGGTCTTTGCCCCGACCTCATCAATCAGATTGATGATCTCTTTACGCTTCATGGTTGTTCTCCTTTTCATCGAAGATTGAGTGCTTGATTACGATGTCCATGTCCGGGTGCAGGTTGAGCAGGTAACGCGCGAGCATCGGCGTAATGGTGTTGTTGATCCCATAGGTGTGCTCATGGCCGTTCAGGTCGTAGAAGGTGACCGGGTTGAGCTTCGAGCGCCCCTCATACCTCTGCTTTTCTATGAGGTATTTGGTCGATACGCGCTTTCCGTGCGCCGCGATGGCGAGCGCCGTCAGCTCGATTTCCCTGAGCGCTTGCGGGTTGAGTGCGCACCATTCATCGAACAGCTCGCGATGATCCTGAATCCTGAGCGGCAATGACCTGGGCTTGCTTTCATCGCGCATGACTGATTCGAGCGAGCGCGTGCAATCATCAACGTCCATTGCCGCGCTCCCTGCATGCCCGAATGTAGTGCCCTAGCACGCGCTCTGCCTCGGCTCTAGTGGCTGTCGGCGGGATGTTCAGGCGCACGCGCTTGAAGACGGACCCTATGCAGCTCGTTTCTGGCGTCCTCGTGCTCTGCTCGATGCGAGCGACCCAATAGCCCTCTGAATCGCGATGGAGGCATACGATTGGATACGGATTGCTCATCGCTCCACCAGCCTGAACAGGTATGCCATGCATGCGATGATGGCGGTGATGCACAAGCCGATGCCGAGAGCCGCCATCATGCCTTGCCCTATAAGGGATTCAAGCGATAAGAGAACTCCGTTGAACGCATCGGCAAGAAGCTCTGCGACTGCGAGCGGGATGATGCCTGTGATCAATCCAGCCGCAAGCGCATAGAAGCCCCAGCGTTTCCAACGCGGCATGTGCGTTAAAATGTCCTCTGTCAATTGCTGGCTGCAATCTGACGCGCCCGTTCGAAGTTGCCGCTTCGGGCGGGCATCTTTCTTCTCATTCCCCAGATACGAACCTTGCCGAGTGCGTACCTGCACCAACGGAACTGCGCGGCGCGCAGCCGCGTTGCTTCGGGCATCCGTAAAACCACCCCCAAAACCAACGGTTTCAATCTCGGTTTTCATCGTCTGAAACCCCCGCTTTCCTAACCGGTTCGGCTGCGCTCTTGCCCATCCAGAAGCCGAGTGCCCCGATGCCGATGAGCCAGATGACGAGCGTCGGCGCGCTCACGGGGCTGAACAGCGCAATGACGATGAGTGCGATTGCCAGAGCGAGCATTGCTAAACCTCCTTCGTGATTCCGCACAGGTCGTTGACCGTGCACCCAAGCGCCTCGGCGAGCTTGTACGCCGTCTCAAGCAGGGGCAGGCTCATCTGCCTCTCATACGAGCGGATGGCGTCGACAGACACGCCGGATCTCTTGGCAAGCTCCTCTTGGGACACGCCCGCCTCGGCGCGCTTGACGCGCAGGGCGCGGGCGATCGCCTCTTTCAACTCACTCATTCCGTCTCACCTCCCTTCAATCGGTCGCGCCGACTTTCCTTTGACCATGTCAAGGAAAGTCGTATCTTTCCCCATGGGGAAAGATACGTACTAAGATTCTTAGCACGCGTCACAGACTATACCAAGAATAATGATACTGCAATACTCGAATACTAAAAATCTTGTTAGATATACCAATTTCTTTTATACTTATCGGTGTTGAGCTATTAAAGGCGGTGAGACATGCGACTGACCCTAAAGCGCGTGCGGGAAGAAAAAGGATTCACGCAAGGACAGATTGCCGACGCTCTCGGAATGAAAATCTCTACATATAGAACGTGGGAGCAGGGAACTGTAAAGCTAACCCTCGAAAACGCCTGCAAGATTTCTTTGGTGCTTGGATGCACCCCAAATGACCTCTGCGGTTGGTACGACAGCCATCCACGTGAGCCTGAATCATGCGGATTGACTTCGGAAGAGAGCGAAATCGTCGGATGTTACCGCGAGAGCACCCCGCAATGGAGGCAGAACATATCCATGACAGCCCGCGCAGCAGCGGGCGAATCTAAAGAGATTGCCGAACGTGGTGTATCTGCCGCCAAAGAGCGGGCGGCGGTATAGGCATGGTTGAGTTCTTGAACACGCTGCTTCAATGGCTGAACCCAGAATGGGTTGCAGAGCAGTTCGCAGACGGCGACGGTCTGCCATTCATCTTGTGGACGGTGATTGCGCTATTCGCTGGTTTTATGTTGGGTTTCTTCATCAGCAAGAAGCTATCTGGTTGGGCTCCGAAGCGTACGATCGCCAAGGGGTTCTCGCCAGAAATAAAGCAAGCAGCTTTGGAATCGCTCGATTCGCATGGATCCGTAGTCATAGGAGATAAGTTTGATGCGCTGCTAGCGTTCGAGAGGGCTGAAAATGGAGTGTTCTCATTCCCGTTCCCGATTGATGAGGTAAGGGATTCGGACACGTACCAGCTAACGACGAGGTGGAGAGCTTACTTGGAGAGACATAGGAAGCTGCTCAAATAAAAAAGAAACCCCGTGCGGCTTCTTGGCGGTTGGCGCACGGGGCAAAGGTGAAGAACAGTGCGTTTGTCCACGCCCGTCCTGAGAGGTGATTTTAGCATGGTGAAGAACCGAGCCGCCATATATGCGCGCTTCAGCTCGCACAACCAGCGTTCGGAAAGCATCGAGATACAAGTCGAGAACTCGCGCCGGTACTGCGAGCAGGAGGGCTTGCAGGTCGTACGCGAATACTGCGACTACGCGCAGACCGGGCGCAACGTCGATCGCGCCGAGTTCCAACGCATGATGCGCGATGCGAAGCTAGGTCTATTTGATTATGTGGTGATTTACAAGGTGACGCGCATTATGCGCAACCGCGACGAAATGGCGCTTGCCCGAATCATGCTGCGCAAGTCGGGCGTCGAAATACTTTACGCCGGGGAAGAGATCGCGAGCGGTTCGAGCGGCGTGCTGCAATTGGGCATGCTCGAAGTCCTCGCGGAATGGGAAAGCGCCATAGACAGCGAGCGCATCCGCGACGGCATCCAGAAGAACGCTCAGCGCTGCATGGCGAACGGTCGCACCCTCTACGGGTGGGACATCGTTGATGGCCGCTATGTGGTGAACGAGCGCGAGGCGGCGGTCATGCGCCGCATGAAGAACATGCTGTTTAGCGGAAGCTCTGTGGCAGACATCGTGCGGGCCGTGAGCGCCGAGCGCAGCAAGCGCGGCGCGAAGTTCACCAATGACACCGTCTCGAAGCTGCTCAGGCGCGTCCAGAACGCGGGCGTTTACAAGTACGCCGGAAACGAGGTGGAAGACGGCATGCCCGCTCTATGGCCGCAGTGTGAGCAGCACATGATAAACAGCATCCTCGATGACCGTCACAGGCCGCGCCGCAAGATCGACAGCGCGCGTGAGTTCCCGCTTACCGGAAAGCTCTACTGCTCGACCTGCGGCGCGCCGATGTTCGGGACAAGCGGGACCTCGAAGAACGGTTCCGCCTATCACTACTACAAATGCCGCGAATGCCGCAGAACCGTCCGGCGCGACCTCATAGAGGGCGCCGTCGCTGATATGACCTACGAGGCCGTGAAGCGCAATGACGTGCGCGCCCGCATCGCCGAAACGCTCGCCGGGTACGAAGCGGAGCAGGGGAGCGACGAAAAGCCTGAGAGCTACTTCATCAAGAAGGAGATACGGCGCATCGAAACGACGTTTGAGCGCATCTGGCATGCGATAGAGGACGGTATCGCGCCTCCCGGCGGCAAGGAGCGCATTGAAGAGCTGAACCGCCAGAAATCAGAGCTTGAAGCCCGGCTGTGCGCCATCGAGAAATCGGAATCGTGCGAGGTGAGCGTCGATGACGTGTTGCTGTGGCTCGACAGCCTTGCAAATGACACGACGCCCCTGGAAATCCTCAACGAGTGGGTTCGATTCGTGGACATCGACGGCAAGGACATATCCGTTTACTTCATGTTCGATGACCTGCCGGATGACTTTAACCCGACAAAGAAAAAAGCCGAACACCCTTGCTATCAAAGGTGTTCGACTAATTCTCTTATGGTGGAGCCGCGGAGAATCGAACTCCGGTCCACGACAGCTCCCTGATC
This sequence comes from uncultured Collinsella sp., assembly GCF_959026545.1. Classification (NCBI taxonomy): domain Bacteria; kingdom Bacillati; phylum Actinomycetota; class Coriobacteriia; order Coriobacteriales; family Coriobacteriaceae; genus Collinsella; species uncultured Collinsella sp. The sequence continues at coordinate 126,947 of NZ_CAUFLV010000001.1, read as the reverse complement.
GGCATCTCCAGGCTCAGTCACTCATTTAGTCTCGGACGCCTCGCGCGGAGCGACACGCTCTCGGCGTCCCAACCGGTTCGGTCTTAGCCCGCGCCATACCGATTACGTGCGCGGGGGCATTCCCCTCAAATGACGTCGCGCCGGTGTCGGGGAAATCACCGGGTTGACGCGCCGCTATAAATTAAGCAGCGAGAGCCAGCTGGGGCTCAAAAGAAGAATTCTTGTCAATTCATTTTGACGGTACCCCTGTTTAACGTGGGCGAGGAGACCACGGCCTGCTTCCTCTCTCAGAACTATCGTGTCGAAACCAGTCGGCCCCTCATGTGAGGGTCGTGGTGCCGCATGAGCGGCGACGACCTGTCAAAGTACCCGAACTGCGAACGTGCCGCAATCCGTAAGCGAACAGTGTACCACGTTCGCGTCTCGAGCGTCTTCAGGGCACTCATGTGACGCACAGCGGGAGAAGAAGCCCCATGATTTGCGGACATCTGTTCATCTTCACGACTCATTGGGGTACAAGTCATACAGACGAGAGGAGCTCAGATGGAAGACAAGGCGAAAAACGCGGGTAAGGTTGCGATTGTTTTGGAGGGCGGCAGCTTTCGTGGCCAGTTCACCGCGGGCGTGCTCGACGTTCTCATGGAGCACCGCGTTGAGGTCGCGGCGTGTTACGGAACCTCTGCGGGTGCGCTCAACGGCCTGAATTACAAGAGCCGTCAGATCGGTCGTGCAAACCGCGTGAACCTGGCATTTTGCAATGATCCGCGCTACATGGGCGCTCAGTCGCTCATTACCACCGGCAGCATGGTCGGCTACGATTTCATGCTCAACGACGTACAGGATCGCCTTGACCCCTTCGATAATGACGCCTATTTGGCGAATCCCATGGAAATGTATGCATGCGCCACGGATGTGATGTTCGGAACTGCCGCGTACCTGCCGGTTCGCAATGCAACGCTCGACATCGACGCCGTGCGCGCCTCCACGTCCTTGCCGCTGGTTACGCAGCCTGTCGAGATCGATGGGCACCTGTATCTGGACGGTGGCACCGCCGATTCCGTACCGGTTGAGCATGCGCTCGAAGATGCGGGTTTTGACCGGGCGATTGTGGTGCTCACGCAGGATCGCGATTACGTCAAGGGCACTTATGGGCTCATGCCGGCTGCTCAGCGCGCATACGCCGCATATCCGTATTTGCTGGAGGCAATGGAGAATCGTCACGTGCGCTACAACGAGCAGCGCGAGCACATTTGGGAATATGAGCGTGAGGGCCGGGCATTTGTGCTGGCGCCGCCGCGCCCCGTTGAGGTGGGGCATGTCGAACACGATGCGGCGAAGTTGCTCGATCTGTATATTCAGGGCCGCCAAGAGGCGGTTGCCCATATTGATGAGATACGGGAGTTCGTGGGCAAATAGGGGCTGGACGGAGGCGTGACGTCGATACCGCGCATTCCGTTGGCGGCTGAATATCGACCGCTTACCGGTTGGTCTTGATTTCTCATACCAGTAAGACTACCTGCTGGCACTTCGTGGTATAAGAAGAGTGAAAAAGGGTCCTCTCCACTGAGATACTCAGAGAAGCCCCATCAGAGGGCGGAGAGGTCGGGAACCCGGGCAGGCGCAAGGCCCCCGGGTTCCTTCTTGTGAGGTGCCCGAGAGGTTCCGGCAGGGTGCCGAACGTCTGCAAGAGGCTTGTTGCCGACGAAGAGGCGGAGGCCGCCGGGGCGTCCGGGCATCGTTTCGCCGGGGGTGGGAAGAGCATCCAAAACCATCGCCCGCCTCCGTCTCCGTCCCGCCTGTGCAGAAGTTCTGCACGTATGGCGGAAATGCGTTGACTTCGCTGTACAGGGCGGTATTATTGACAAGTTACTTTCCAGAGCCCCGTGAAACTCTGTTAAGACACACGTACTGTACATGGAGGAAAAGTGATTCTTAAGTCGACTCACTACGCCAAGCAGGGTGAGGTTGCCCGTAACTGGGTCCTCATCGACGCCGAGGGCGCCACGCTGGGCCGTCTTGCTGCCCAGGTTGCCAAGATCCTGCGCGGCAAGAACAAGCCCCAGTTCACGCCCAACTCCGACTGTGGTGACTTCGTGGTTGTCATCAACGCCGATAAGGTCCAGCTTACCGGCAACAAGGCTGACCACAAGACCTACTACCGTCACTCCGGCTACAATGGCGGCCTCAAGGCGGAGTCCTTCCGCCAGGCTATGGAGAAGCACCCGGAGAAGGTCATCGAGCGCGCTGTCCGCGGCATGCTCCCCAAGACCACTCTCGGCCGCAAGCAGCTGACCAAGCTCAAGGTCTATGCTGGCGCCGAGCATCCGCACGCTGCTCAGAACCCCGTCAAGATCGAGCTGGAGGGCTAAAAGATGGCTGAGAACACCGTTGTTTACTACGGCACCGGCCGTCGCAAGAACGCCGTTGCTCGTGTCCGTATCGTCCCTGGCACCGGTAAGGTGACCATCAACAAGCGCGACGCCGAGGAGTACTTCGGCCGTCACCAGCTCGTTGAGGACGCCCTTGCCCCCTTCAAGGTGACCGACACCCTCGGTTCCTTTGACGTCATCGCCCTGTGCGATGGCGGCGGCATCACCGGTCAGTCCGGCGCCCTGCGCCTGGGCATCGCCCGCGCCCTTCTCGAGGCGGGCGACTATCGTGCCGACCTCAAGCGCGCTGGCTTCCTCACCCGTGACGCCCGCGTCGTCGAGCGCAAGAAGTACGGCCTCAAGAAGGCCCGCCGCGCTCCCCAGTTCTCCAAGCGCTAAGGCGTTTGCGAAGACGTTTCCCGTATGGAAATGGGCCTACCGAGTTTTTCGGTGGGCCCTTTTTTTGTACCATTACGACGGTGCGGATTTTTCGTTCTCAACAATGTCCGCCCCACATCAGACCGGCGTCGTATGGGCGCTGGGCGTATGGAAGGAATGCGAATGAAGTACTTCGGAACCGACGGCTTCCGCGGCGAGGCGGGCACGACCCTCACGGTCGAGCACGCGTATAAGATTGGTCGCTACGTAGGTTGGTACTACGGCGCGCGCCAGAACCGCACGGCCCGCGTCATTGTGGGCAAGGATACGCGCCGCTCGAGCTACATGTTCGAGTCCGGTCTCGTTTCTGGATTGGTCGCTTCCGGTGCCGATGCGTACATGCTCCACGTCATCCCCACGCCGGGCGTTGCGTACGAAACCATCGACGGCCGCTTCGACTGCGGCATCATGATCTCGGCGAGCCACAACCCCTATACCGATAACGGCATCAAGCTCATGAACAGCGAAGGCTGCAAGATGGACGAGGAAGTCCTTGAGCTCATCGAGGACTACATCGACGGCAAGAGCGAGATCCCGTTCGCCTCGGGCGATGAGATTGGCTGCACGGTCGATTACATGCAGGGCCGCAACCGCTACATCGCGCATCTGATCGCCAGCGCGAATTTCTCTCTGCAGGGCGTGAAGGTCGGCCTGGACTGCGCGAATGGCTCCGCCTCCTCGGTGGCAAAACCCGTGTTCGACGCCCTTGGCGCCGATGTCCGTATCATCAACAATGCGCCCGACGGCTTCAACATCAACGTCGACTGCGGCTCCACGCATATTGAGCGTCTGCGCCGTCATGTGGTCGAGCAGGGCCTTGATGTGGGCTTTGCCTATGATGGCGATGCCGACCGCTGCCTGGCGGTCGATGATCGCGGTAACGTGGTCGACGGTGACCTGATCCTGTATGTGTGCGGCACTTACCTGCACAAGCACGGCCGTCTCACCGCCGGCACCGTGGTTCCCACGGTCATGAGCAATCTCGGTCTGTTCCGCGCGCTCGACCGTGCCAACCTCAAGTACGAGACTACGCCGGTGGGCGACAAGTACGTCACCGCCTGTATGCGCGAAAAGGGCTATAGCCTTGGCGGCGAGCAGTCGGGCCATGTCATCTTTGGCGATATCGAGACTACGGGAGACGGCATCATGACGTCCCTGCGCATCATGGAGGTCATCCGAGCCGAGCGCATGAAGCTCTCCGAGCTGTGCGCCCCGGTCAAGATCTTCCCGCAGGTGCTCGTCAACGTGCGCAGCGAGCGCAAGGCCGAGCTCGATGAGTGCAAGCCCGTGTGGGACGCCGTTCGCGCGGCAGAGGAGGAGCTGGGCGAGCGTGGTCGCATCCTCGTTCGCACCTCCGGTACCGAGCCGCTTGTGCGCGTGATGGCCGAGGCAGAGACGCAGGAGGCGGCACAGGCCGCCGTCGACTCGATCGTTGCCGTGGTCCAGCGCGAGCTCCCCTAAGCGAGCCCTGGTTTCCGGGATTGGTTTTCGGTCTCACAGTTCGGTAGAATGGAGAGACATGGGGGACCTCAAAGGAGTTAGATGTTCGACAGATTTCTCAAGTCGCTTAACGTGAACGCTCGCACGAGCGTACTGACCTCGCCCCTGGCGGGCCATGTTATCCCGCTTTCGGAAGTCTCTGACCAGATGTTCGCCAAGGGCTTGCTTGGTCAGGGCGTGGCCATCCGGCCCACGGGCAATCGCGTGGTGGCCCCGTCCGATGGTAAGATCGAGGCGATCTTCCCCACGGGGCATGCGGTGGCGATCCATACCGCAGAAGGCCTCGACGTACTCATCCACGTTGGCCTGGAGACGGTTAGGCTCGATGGCAAGCATTTCAAGGTGAACGCGTCCGTGGGAGATGCAGTGCATCGCGGTGACGTGCTCATAGAGTTTGACGGAGAGGCCATCGCAGCCGAGGGCTATGACGTCACGGTGCCGATCCTTATCTGCAATTCTGCGGAATATGCCAGCATTAAGGGATCGGAAGGAGCGGATGTCGAGGAGCTCGACCAGCTCATCACCGTTCGTTCGCGGTAACGGGGCCCGATGGGGCAATTGGAATGACAAACCCGCCAGGAGTTTCTCTTGGCGGGTTTCCCTTAGCTTGAGGGCTTGCGAGGCCATACTTGCATTTCCTCGCGCAACCTTCACAATAGAAGTGCTGGGGCGAACGCGTCCGAGTCGCCGTGGACGGGCAGGGGCCTCGACACGGTGGGGATTTTGACATACGCGCCCTCGCCCTGGACGGTGCGCGTCTCACGTTGGTTGCGGCCGACGGGGCCGCATGTGCCGGGACTGGATGTCCCGGAGGAAAGGAGCGCGTCATGCGTATCGTTCACGCCGCCGACTATGAGGATATGAGCCGAAAGGCGGCAAATCTCATCGCCGCTCAGGTTGTCATGGATCCCTGCTGCGTCTTGGGTCTTGCCACCGGTTCCACGCCCATCGGCACCTATCAGAACCTCATCAAGGCCTATGAGGCGGGCGATCTGGACTTTTCCCAGGTGAGCACCTACAACCTGGACGAGTATCGCGGTTTGTCCCACGACGATCCCCAGAGCTACCATTATTTCATGAAGGAGAACCTGTTCGATCACATCAACATCGATCAGGCCAACACCCATGTGCCGGACGGCTCCAACCCCGATGCCGAGGCCACGTGCGCCGAGTACGACCGTATCGTCGAGGAGGCCGGCTATCCCGACCTGCAGCTCCTGGGCATTGGCAACAATGGCCACATTGGTTTCAATGAGCCCGACACCTGCTTCTCCAAGGGCACGCACTGCGTCGACCTCACCGAGAGCACCATCGAGGCCAACAGCCGCCTGTTCGACAACATCGAGGACGTTCCTCGTCAGGCGTACACCATGGGCATCCACACCATCATGAACGCCTACATGGTGCTCGTAATCGCCAATGGCGAGAAGAAGGCCCAGGCCGTGCACGACATGTGCTTTGGCCCCATCCAGCCTTCCTGCCCGGCTTCTATCCTGCAGCTGCACCCCAACTGCGTGGTCATCGCCGACGACGCGGCCCTGTCGCTCTGCAAGTAATCTTCGCTGCATTGCCCTTGGGCCTCGGCTGCGCGCCGAGGCCCTTTTTTTGACTGTGCTGACGCCTGAACGCCTGCGGGCGAATGACGGGGCTACTTCATCCGGGCATTGAGCTCGCCGGCGAGTTCGTCGAGCGAGATGCCGTAGCGTTCGAGGGTCACGAGCAGGTGATATACCAGGTCACCCGCCTCATAGCGGATGTGATCGTGATCGCGATCCTTGCAGGCCATGATGATTTCGCTGGCCTCCTCGGCGAGCTTTTTGAGCAGCTCGTCCTCGACATCCGTGAGTAGACGCGCCGTATAGCTCTCCTGAGGAGAGGCGTCGCGGCGCGCGTGGATGGTGGCGGCCAACCCCTCGAGGGTCTCGCCGATGTTACCGGGTTGCACGTTGGCGGTTCTAACTCCCATGTTGGTCTCCTGTTCGATGATGTGCCGGTGCGAACGCGGGGCGCCGACGGCGCGGGGCGGCGACGGCGTTATTCCGCCCCGACCGTGTTGAAGAAACAGGTGCGGTTGCCGGTATGGCACGCGGGGCCGGGCGAGTCGACGAGCGCGAGCAGCGTGTCGGCGTCGCAGTCGGCGCGCAGCTCGATCACACGCTGCATGTTGCCGCTGGTGGCGCCCTTGTTCCAGAGCTCCTGCCGGCTGCGGCTCCAAAACCAGGTGGTGCCCGTCTCGAGCGTGAGGCGCACCGACTCTCGGCTCATCCAGGCGACCATGAGCACCTCGCCCGTATCGTGCTGCTGCACTACGCAGGTGATGAGGCCACGGTCGTCAAATTGCAGGTCATTGATGTTCATCAGAAGTCCAATCTCACGGGAATGCCCTGGGCGGCCATGTATTCCTTCACCTGGCGGATCGAGTAGGTGCCAAAGTGGAAGACGCTTGCGGCGAGTACGGCATCGGCCTCGCCCTCCAGTACGCCCTCGGCGAAGTGCTCGAGCGTGCCCACGCCGCCTGAGGCGATGACAGGAATGGACACCGCGCGTGCCACGGTACGGGTGAGCGCTAGGTCGAATCCGGCTTTCGTGCCGTCGCGGTCCATGCTGGTGAGCAAGATCTCACCAGCCCCGCGGCGAGCCGCTTCCTCTGCCCAGGCAACGGCGTCGATGCCGGTGGGGGTGCGCCCGCCGGCAAGGTAGACCTCCCATCGATCGGCACCGGGCGCTCCGGGCTTGCCCGCGCGCTTGGCATCGATCGCCACCACAACGGCTTGGCTGCCGAATGCGGCCGCGGCTTGTGTGATGAGATCGGGGTCGCGCACCGCAGCCGAATTAACCGAGACCTTGTCGGCGCCGGCAGCAACCATGGTGCGCATGCCGGGAAGGTCGCGGAATCCTCCGCCCACGGTGTAGGGGATGGCGAGTTCGGCGGCGGCGCGGGCCGCCATGTCGATGGTCGTGGCACGGTTATCGCTCGTGGCGGTGATGTCGAGGAAGACCACCTCGTCGGCTCCCTCGCGGTCGTAGGCGGCGGCGAGTTCGATGGGGTCGCCGGCATCGCGCAAGTCAACGAAGTTGACGCCCTTTACCACGCGCCCATCGCGCACATCGAGACAGGGAATAACACGTTTGGTGAGCATGGTCTACCTCCCAGCCGCCGCATCGAGCGCCTGCTCGAGCGTGAAGGAGCCCTCGTACAGGGCACGTCCGGTGATGGCACCCTCGATGACCTCCGGTCCGGCGGCGGCGAGGGCGCGAATGTCGTCGAGCGTCGAGATGCCGCCCGAGGCGACCACGGGGAATCCGGCGACACGGGCGACCGCGCGATACGCATCGACATCGATGCCCGTCTGCATGCCGTCGCGGGCGATGTCGGTGAACACGAGGTGCTTGAATCCCAGCGAGGCGAGTTCGGACACGACCTCGTCGCAGTTGCGTCCAACGCCATCGCGCCAGCCGTTGACCTTGACCTGCCCGTCGCGGGCAGCGACGTCTGCAACGAGCAGCTCTCCAAATCCACGCGCTGCGACCTCGGCAAACCCGGGTTCAGTGACCAAGACGGTGCCGAGGGCGATGCGCTTGGCACCCGCCGCGGCGAGTTGGTCGATGCGCGCGAGGGAGCGGACGCCGCCGCCGACGTCGATCGATAGCCCCTCTATGGAACAAATCGAGCGAATCGCGCGCATGTTGGCGGCGCACGCGTCGTCGTCTTCGCCGAATGCCGCGGAAAGATCGACGACGTGGATCCACTGCGCGCCCGCTTGCGAGAATTCGCGTGCGATGGCAACGGGGTCGTCGGAATAGACCTTCATGCGGTTGCGGTCGCCTCGTTCGAGGCGCACGACCTTACCGTCAATCAGGTCGATGGCGGGAAAGATGATCACGAGGGGCCTCCTCGGTAGGGGGTTGATGGTGCGGCGCAGCGTGGGTGCGGAGCGGGGAAATGCGACGTGGACGCTGCGAAGAGGCGCAGCTCCCGGGGCGCACGTTGAGCTCCTAGGAGCACAGGCGCACGAAGTTGCGAAGAATCGCGTGCCCATGCGCGGAGGACTTCTCGGGGTGGAACTGGCAGCCGAAGACGCTGCCGTGCGCCACAACGGAGGCGAAGTTGCGCGCATAGTGCGTGACGCCCGCCACGTCGTCCTCATCGACGTCGGCCCCGAGGGCATAGGAGTGGGTGAAGTAGACATTCGACCCCTCGGCGAGCCCCTCCAGCAAGGGGCACGGGCGTCCGTGCCCGGTCAGGTGCACCTGATCCCAGCCCACATGGGGAACCTTGAGACGTGCCGATTCGAGCCGCGTGCAGCTGCCGGGAAGCACGGCGAGCCCGCGCACCCAGTGCGTCCCGTCGGCCTCGAAAATCGACCCGGCGTCGAGGCCCGTGCCGCGGGGGTCGGGTGCGAGGACGGTTGGCGCGTCTGCGGGAACGCCCTCGTCACCGCGTTCGAAAAGGAGCTGCAGCCCCAGGCATATGCCTAAAAACGGCGTGCCCTCACCGCCGCGTGTGGCTTCGATCACGGCGCGGTCCTGGCCACGTTCGGCCATGTACGCGATCGCGTCGTAAAACGAGCCGACGCCCGGCAGGACGATGCCGTCGGCACGCGCGATGACGTCGGGGTCATCGGATGCGAAGGCATGCGCCCCCGCGCGCGTGAGTCCGCGCACGACGCTCGACAGGTTGCCTTTGTGGTAGTCGACCACCACGATGTTCGGTTCGCTCACGAGCGCCTCCCTTACAGCGAGCCCTTGGTGGAGGGCACACCGCTCACGCGCGGGTCGAGTTCGCAGGCGTAGCGCATCGCGCGGCCTGCCGCCTTGAACGCGGCCTCGATGATGTGGTGCGAGTTCGCCCCGGCGAGCTCGCGCACGTGCAGCGTCACGCGCGCGTCGCGGGCGAAGGCGTAGAAGAACTCGACGGCGAGCTCGGTGTCGAACGCGCCCACGCGCTCGGTGGGAACGGGAAGGTCGCAGTACGCCTGCCCGCGCCCCGAGATATCGACGGCCGCCTGGACGAGCGTCTCGTCCATGGGAATGCACACGTCGGAAAAGCGCGTGATTCCGGCCTTATCTCCGAGCGCCTCCGCGAATGCCTGGCCGAGCACGATGCCGGTGTCCTCGACGGTGTGGTGGGCGTCGACCTCGACGTCCCCTATGGCGCGGACGGTAAGGTCGAACAGACCATGGCGCCCGAAGGCGTTGAGCATGTGGTCGAAGAACGGCACACCGGTATCGATTAGGCAGGTGCCGGTGCCGTCAAGGTCGAGCTCGGCGGTGATGTCGGTTTCCCCGGTGACGCGCGTGACGACGGCGCGGCGGTTGGCGGAATCGGTCATGGCGATCGGTCCTCCTTAAGGCAGAAGTTCGGTCAGCGCCGCGATGACGGCGTCGTTTTCCTCGGGCGTCCCCACGGTGATGCGCAGGCAGTCCTCAAGACCGGCCGCGGAGCTGAAGTCGCGCACGAGGATTGAGTGCTCGTCGCGTAGGCGGTTGCGGATGGCGGTGGCGTCGGCCATGCGAACCAGCAGGAAGTTCGCGCTGCTCGGCCATACGGTGACGCCGGGAAGCCCCGCGAGGGCGCGTTGCAGCCGTTCGCGCTCGGCAACGATGGAGGCGGTGAGCGGCTCGAGGGCGCCGCGCTGGCGCACGAGGGCGAGCGCGGCTGCTTGTGTGAGGACGTTGACGGAGTAGATTTGGCGAACGGCGGAGAGCGCGTCGATGATGTCCGCGGCGGCCATTACGTAGCCGCATCGCGTCCCGGCCGCACCGTAGGCCTTGGAGAGCGTGCGCAGGATGGCGAGGTTGTCGAGGTGCGCGAGGAGAGGCAGGGCCGAGGCATCCTCACCGGCGAACTCGATATACGCCTCATCCACCATCACCAGACCGTGGCACGCGTGGCAGACGCGCTGGATGAGGCCGAGGTCGGCCAGGTCGCCGGTGGGGTTGTTGGGCGAGGTGACAATCACGAGGTCACAGGTGCGCGCGCAGGCGAGCAGCGCCTCCTCGTCCAAGGTGAGCGTGCGTGGATCGCGGCCCGCAGTGCGGACATTCGTCTCGGTGATCTGGGCGAAGAACGCGTACTCCGAGAAGCATGGCGGGCAGATGAGGACGGAGCGATTCCGGCCGCCGAAAGCGAGCAGGAAGTTATAGAGAAGCTCGTCGCCGCCGTTGCCCACGCAGACCTGGGCGCGCGTGACGTCGTTCGCGGCGGCAATTTCGTCACGTAGCACATCCGACATGGGGTCGGGGTAGCGATTGAGCGGGGTCGCGGCGAGCACCTCGTCCACGGCCTCGCGGACGCTCGCCGGCAGGGGGTGGGTGTTCTCGTTTGCGGAGAGGTTGATGCGTGTGGCCGTGAAGTTCGGGTCGTACGGCTCGATGGAGCGCAGGTGCGGCTGCATGAGGCGCTGGGCGCGCGCGGAGAGCTCTGCCACGGCTACCTCACCTCCCCCTGAGCGGCGGGGCGTCCGACGCCGTACGCCACCGTTGCAGCATCGTCGTCGGGCCAGGCGATGACGGTGAGGTCCGCCTCGGCGAGGACTTTGGTCGCCACGGCAGGGGCACCCTCATCGATAAGGCGGCGGCGCAGTCCCGCGGAGAGCGCGTGCGCCCACAGGCCCTCGGCCTGCGCCATGGTCTGGGTGGCGGGGGCGTCGGCGAGTAAGCCCTGCGGCGTGTAGCAGATGACCGACGAGCTCGTGACGAAGTCGTCGACGGACAGCGGGCTGGAGAACTGCGCGGTGCCGCCGGTGGGCAGGGTGTGGTTGGGCCCTGCCACGTAGTCGCCCAGCGGCTCGGAACTCCAGGCGCCCACAAAGATCGCGCCCGCGTTGCGGATGGAGCCGACGAGTCCGAGGGCATCGGCGCAGTGGAGTTCGAGGTGCTCGGGGGCGATGGTATTCACGGCGTCAATCGCGGTCGCGAGATCGGGCGCGATTACGATGGTCCCCTGGTCGGTGAGGGAGGTGCGGGTGATTTCGGCGCGTGGGCTTTGGGCGAGAAGGACCTCGAGCGCCGCCTCGACACCGCGCGCGAGTTCGGGGCTCTCAGTTACGAGGTAGCACGCCGCCAGCGGATCGTGCTCGGCCTGGGCCATGAGATCGGCGGCAACCACGGCTGCCTCGGCGCTCGCGTCGGCGAGCACGCAGACCTCGGAGGGGCCCGCGATCATGTCGATGCCCACATCGCCCGAGACGAGGCGTTTCGCGGCTGCCACGTAGGCGTTGCCCGGCCCCGTGATCTTCTCCACGCGCGGGATGCTCTCGGTGCCGTAGGCGAGGGCGGCGACGGCCTGGGCTCCGCCCACCAGGTAAATCTCGTCGACGCCGGCGACTTTGGCCGCGGCGAGCGTGGCGGGCGAGATCCCTCCGTCGCGCTGGGGAGGCGTGACCATCACGACGCGTTCCACGCCGGCGACCTTGGCGGGAATGGCATTCATCAGCACGGTCGAGGGGTACTGGGCGCGTCCGCCGGGGACGTAGATGCCGGCGGCGCGCACGGGCGTCACCTGCACGCCGAGCAGCGTGCCGTCCGCGCGCGTGGTGAACCATGACTGGCGGACCTGGCGCTGGTGGAAGTCGCGGATCTGCGCGGCGGCCTTCTCGAGGGCGGCGATGAGGGACGCATCCACCTGCTCGAGGGCGGCGTCGATGCGTTCCTGCGGCACGCGGAAGTCGGTGAGGTCGACACCATCGAACTCGGCGGCGTACCGACGCAGGGCGGCGTCGCCCTCCGCACGCACAGTGTCGATGATGTTCGCGGCAGCTTGGGTGATCTTTGCCGAGACGGCGCCCTCGCGCCCAAGGTTGGATACGGTGAGACGCTCGCCGGGGAGCAGGATGACGGTGTTCATATGCGGGCCTTTCTGGGGCTGGAGCGCGGAGGGGCCCGATGGGCCGATGCTCCGAGTCGATGGGGGAGGGGTGGGAACTCAGCGTGCGTATCGAGCGTGTTGACGGCCTTAATGCGCGTCGTCGCAGGCGCTCTCGTCGCGCCAGGCAGCGAGACGCCGGGCGAGCTCACGCACACGCGGGTCGAGTCGTGCGCGGCCGGGATTCGCGAAGAAGCGTGCGGTGCAGGTCATGAGTTCGCCGGTGATCACGAGGTCGTTCTCGCGCAGGGTCGTACCGGTGGCGGTGATGTCGACGATGCGATCGGCGAGCCCCACGATGGGACCGAGCTCGATATTACCGTGCAAGGCCACCACCTCGGCATTCACGCCGCGCTCCTCGTACCAGGCGCTCGCGATGCGCGGGTACTTGGTTGCCACGCGTAGGCATCCGCGCCGGGCATAGGAGCGCTTGGTCGCTTCGGCGCGTCCCGCTGGTTCGGCTTCGATGAATCGGCAGGCTCCATACGCCAAATCGACGAGTTGCAGCAGGTCGAGGTCCGCCTCGATGAGCGAGTCGCGTCCGCAGATGCCGCAGTCGGTCCCTCCGAGCGCGACGAAGGCGGGGGCGTCCGTGGCACGCACGATGACGAGCTCGACCGGGCCGATCGCGCCCTCGCCCTCGCGCGTATCGCGCGTGCGTATGATCAGGTGACGTCCGGGGTTGCGCAGCCCGCTCGCGTCGATGCCGACGGCTTCGAGTGCGGCGATGGTGTCGTCCTTCAACGAGCCCTTGGGCACGGCGATGCGCAGGGGCGCCTGCTCGTCGTCCGTCTCGGATGCGTTGGGACCCGTGGTGGCGGCAGAGTCGGGGCGCGCGGCGTCTGCCGATCCACCCACGCGGATATCGCTGCACGGCGCCTGCTCGGCTTGTGCCTCCAACACCTCGGTGAGGCGTTCGAGTGAGAACGCGAAACCCGCGGCTGCCGCACCCTGCTCAAGGGCGGCGTCGAGCACCGCGTCGTAACGGCCACCCGACCCCACGGGATCGGCGAGGTCGCCTGCGTAGGCTTTGAGCACCAGCCCGGTGTAGTAGCCAAACGAGCTCATGAGGGAGAAATCGAAGGAGAGGTGGCTCGCCAGCTCGGCGTTGCGCGAGGTCAGGCGCTGGACGAGCGATCGCAGCTCCGTCGTCGTGGAGGTGGTGGAGCCGGCGGCGCGCAATAGGGCGTCAACACGGTCGAGCGCCTCGGGGCCACCCGTGATGCGGGGCAGCTCGCGCATGGCGCACTGGAGCGCGACGGGTAGGTCGCTCGTGGCGGCGAGCTCGTCAAGGTCGATGTAGTTGTTGGCGTGGACGAGCGCGAGCGCCTCGTTGGCGAGTGCCTCATCGACGCCGAGCTCGAGGAGGGCCTGATAGGGAACGACGCTGCCGCAGACGAGCTGCCAAGAATTGAGCCCCAGGTCATCGAGTGCTTCGGCGGCGATGAGGGTCATCTCGGCGTCCGCGGCGTCCCCGCCCTCGCCTACGAGTTCATACCCGAGTTGGGTGAATTGGCGCGCCCGTGCGGTGCCGCGGGGCTGCTGACGCACGACGGGGGCCTCGTAGCGCAGGCGCAGCGGCAGGTCACGCTCGCTCATGCGCGCGGCGATGGCGCGGACCACCGAGGTCGTGTTGTCCGGTCGCACGGCGAGTAGGGCGCCGTTGTCGTCGAAGAGATTGAACGGTGCATCGGAACTCCAGGCGTTGGCTTCGCCGACGCTCGCCGATTCGATGAGGGGCGTTTCGATGGGGCGGTAGCCATGGTGCACGAGGCGGGCCTTCACCGTCGCGACGATATGCTCGCGCATCTCCGCCTCGTCGGGCAGGATATCTCTGAATCCGCGCGGTGTCGTTGCCATACCGTCCCTCTCTCATCATATGGGTGTCTGTTGTCTTCGTGCGGACACTTTAGCATGATGGAGTGCGCGAGAGAGCGCTGCACCCAACTCTTAACATGCAAATTGGTGCAATTGGGGACGGGTGCAAAATCCACCATAAAATGTACCATGGGGGCCTAGGCGAACGCCTCGCAGTGGAAATCCGCTGCATAATGCTCCATGACGCCCACGACGACCCGGATCGCCCTCGTATGCCGCTACAATACGAGCGGTTCAAATCACGTCATATCGAACGGCGCGTCTCAAACGCGTCGCCACGTCAGAAAAGGACGCACGCGCCCATGGCATCTTACGCCCCGCAGATTTCCTCCCGTCGCACGTTCGCGATCATCTCGCACCCCGACGCCGGCAAGACCACCCTCACCGAGAAGCTCCTGCTCTACACCGGCCAGGTTCAGAGTGCCGGCTCGGTCAAGGGCAAGCAGAATTCCCGTCATGCCGTCTCCGACTGGATGGACATCGAGAAGCAGCGCGGCATCTCCGTTACCTCCTCGGTGCTGCAGTTCACCTATGGCGGCTGCTGCGTGAACATCCTCGACACTCCCGGCCACCAGGACTTCTCCGAGGACACGTATCGTACGCTCATGGCCGCCGACGCCGCGGTCATGGTCATCGACGGCGCCAAGGGCGTCGAGGCCCAGACCAAGAAGCTCTTCCGCGTCTGCGCCATGCGCGGCATCCCGATCTTCACGTTCGTGAACAAGATGGACCGCGAGACGCGCGACCCGTTCGACCTCATGGAGGAGGTCGAGAACGTGCTCGGCATCCGCACGTACCCCATGAACTGGCCCATCGGCAACGGCCGCGATTTCCGCGGCGTGTTCGACCGCGCGAGCCGCCATGTCCTTGCCTTCGAGGGCGACGGTCGCGCCAACGGCACTAAGAAGGTGGACGAGGTCGAGGCCACGCTCGGCGACGCCGCGCTGACCGAGCTCATCGGCGAGCACAACCACAACAACCTGATGGACGATATCGAGCTACTCGACGGCGCCGACTCCGAGTTCGATCTCGATGCGGTGCTCACCGGCAAGCTCTCGCCCGTGTTCTTCGGCTCGGCACTCACCAACTTCGGCGTGGAGCCCTTCCTCAAGGACTTCCTGCGCCTGGCTCCCGGCCCCGGTGCGCACACCGACGCGCTCACCGGCGAGCCCGTGGAGCCCACGCGGGAGGACTTCTCCGGCTTCGTCTTCAAGATTCAGGCGAACATGGACAAGAACCATCGCGACCGCATTGCCTTCGTGCGCATCTGCTCCGGCAAGTTCGAGCGCGGCATGGACGCCACGCACGTGCAGGGCGGCCGCAAGATCAAGCTGGCCACGGGCACGACCATGATGGCCGACGACCGCGCCATCGTGGACGAGGCCTACGCCGGCGACATCGTGGGCCTGTTCGACCCGGGCATCTTCTCCATCGGCGACACCATCTGCACGGGCAAGAAGCCGGTGCAGTTCACGGGCATCCCCACGTTCGCGCCCGAGCTGTTCGCGCGCGTCACGCAGGTCGATACGCTCAAGCGCAAGCAGTTCGTGAAGGGCATGGAGCAGCTCGCCCAGGAGGGCGCCATCCAGATCTTCCGCGAGCTCGGTGCCGGTATGGAGTCGGTCATTGTGGGAGTGGTGGGCACCCTGCAGTTCGAGGTGCTCGAGCAGCGCCTCAAGAGCGAGTACCACGTCGAGGTGCGCCGCCAGCCGCTGCCCTACACCGACATCCGCTGGATCGTGAACGAGCCCGGCACCATCGACATCCCGGCGCTCTCCCTCACGCGTGACACGCTGCGCGTCGAGGACATGCGCGGCGGCAAGCTGCTACTGTTCACGAGCCCGTGGAACATCGATTGGGCCACGGATCACAACAAGGAGCTCAAGCTGTCCGAGTTCGGCAACGTGGAGTTCTAGGCAAGACGGGCTGCCGGGGGAGATCGGCGGCCCGTCGTTTTTTGGCAATGGGCACGTTGAGGGCGACGTGGCCCTATACGAAGAAGGCACCGGCCATGGCTGCAAGTACCGCCGGCAGCATGTTCGCCACGCGGAACGTCTTTCCCCAGATGAGGGTGCCGAGTCCGATCATGGGGCGCCCCTAGCGCGCGCCCGCGTCCGGCAGCTCCGGCGCGCGGATCCCGGTCAGGCGTTCGAAGAGGGCCGTGCAGCCCTCGATGACGTCGCGGTACGTGGCGTCGAAGTCGCCGGTGTACCAGGGATCGGCGACATCGCCGGGGCGACCGGTCCAATCGAGCAGGCGCGTGATCTTGCCGTCGGGGTCTTCGCCAAAGATGCGGCGCAGTCCGCGCGCATTCTCGGCGTCCATATAGATGATGTGGTCCCAGTCGGCATACTCCGCGCGACGCACCTGGCGGGCGCGATGGGCGACGACGGGAATCCCGACTTCGCGTAGCTTGGCAACCGTGCCATGATGCGGCGGATTGCCAATCTCCTCGGTCGAGGTGGCGGCGGAGTCGACGGTGAAGTCATCCTGGAGCCCCGCGCGCCGCACGAGCTCCTCGAACGCGAATTGTGCCATGGTGGAACGGCAGATGCTCCCGTGGCAGACAACAGGATGCGATGCATTCCGCACAGACCTTTCGAGCGAGTGATATCCCGGCACAGCATAGCAGAGTGGGGTTGGGGAGCATGGCACGCGTTGACATGCAATCTGCCATCCTGCGATGTGCGGGAGGGGAGAGCACCGACCTCGCCGTTGTCTGGGCGATGCGTAGTGATTGCATGTGGCGTCCGGCCGGTCGGGTAGGATGTAATGCCTAACCGATTTTGATGGGAGAGTGCCTGCATGGCTGAAACGAACAACGTCGACGTCGCCGCCATCATGAATATGGTCGCTGCGCTGAGCCCGGAGGGCAGCGGCGTGCGCAAGGACGTGCCCGCCGAGTCCGGGGTCTCGGCAGAGCTGGAAAGGGCCAAGGCCGAGTATGCGGCCGCGACCTCCTCGGCGGTGCGCCCCGTCCCCTCGACGCCGTTGGGCTCCGCGGGCTCGCTCACGGCGGACGACGTGGCGGACGCCCCCGCGGCCTCGCGTCGCGTCGAGCCCTCCGCCGAGGAGCTCGCCGCGCGCCACAAGCGCATCGTGGCTGCTCTCGCCGCCGAGTTGGGCCAGCCCGCCGCGCGCGTCGAGTCCGTCATCGCCCTCATCGACGAGGGCGCCACGATTCCGTTCATCGCCCGCTACCGCAAGGAGGCCACGGGCGGCATGGACGACGTCGCGCTCCGCGCGCTCGACGACCGCCTGTCCTACCTGCGCAACCTCGAGCAGCGCAAGTCCGACGTCATCGCGGTGATCGACGGCCAGGGCAAGCTCACCGAGGAGCTTCGCGAGAGCATCGAAGAGGCGCCCACCCTCCAGCGCGTTGAGGATCTCTACAAACCCTTCCGCAAGAAGCGTGCCACCCGCGCGTCCAAGGCGCGCGACGCAGGCCTCGAGCCGCTTGCGAACCTCATCCTCATGCAGCCCGCGCAAGGGGCCGAGCCGCTCGCGGCGGCCGCGGGCTACGTCAACGCCGAGGGAGGCTTCGCCACGGCGGAGGCCGCGCTCGCCGGTGCGCGCGACATCGTGGCGGAGCTCGTGGCGGAGGACCCCGAGAACACGGCGGACCTGCGCGAGTACACGCACAAGACGGCCGCCATCGAGTCGGAGGCCGTCGATGCGGACGAGAAGACTCCGTACGAGCCCTATTACGAGTTCTCCGAGGCGGCCCGGTCCATCCCCAACCACCGCATCCTCGCCATCAACCGCGGTGAACGCGAGGGCAAGCTGCGCGTACGCGTGCGCGTGGACGGCGAGGCGGCCGCCGAGCGCCTGCAGCGCCGGTATCCGCGTCGTCGCGGGCCGTTCGCGGGGGAGCTCAACGCCGCCATCGCCGACGGATACAAGCGTCTCATGGCCCCCTCACTCGATCGCGAGCTACGCGTTGACCTCACCATGCGCGCGCAGGAGGACGCCATCAAGGTCTTTGCCAAGAACACCGAGGGCTTGCTGCAGCAGCGTCCCGTCCGCGGTGCCCGCGTGATCGCGCTCGACCCCGGTTACCGGGCGGGCTGCAAGGTCGCCGTGCTGGACGAGTACGGCAAGCTCCTCGACCACACGATCTTGTACCCCACGCCGCCGCGACGCGATGTCGCGGGCACCAAGCGCGAGCTGCTGCGCCTCACGCGCAAGCACCGCGTCAACACCATCGTGGTGGGCAACGGCACGGCGAGCCGCGAGACCGAGGAGGTCGTGGCGGCGTTCATCGCCGAGTCCGCGCCCGAGCTGCGCTACACCATCGTGAACGAGGCGGGCGCGTCGGTGTACTCGGCCTCCAAGCTGGCGAGCGAGGAGTGCCCCGACCTCGACGTGACCACGCGCGGCGCGATGAGCCTGGGCCGCCGCCTGCAGGACCCGTTGGCGGAACTGGTCAAGATCCCGCCGCAGTCCATCGGCGTTGGCCAGTACCAGCACGACCTCGACCAGGGTGAGCTCGGACGCGCTTTGGGCAACGTGGTCGAGAATGTGGTCAACCGCGTGGGCGTCGACGTGAACACTGCGAGCGCGAGCCTACTGGGGTACGTCTCGGGCATCACGCCGGCGGTCGCCAAGAACATCGTCGCCTATCGCGAGGAGAACGGCGCGTTCACCGATCGTCGCCAGCTCAAGAAGGTCCCCAAGCTCGGACCCAAGGCGTATCTCAACGCGGCGGGCTTCATGCGCATCACCGGCGGTAAGAACCCGCTCGACGCCACGAGCGTGCATCCCGAGAGCTACGAGGTCGCGGGCGAGCTGCTGCGCCGTGCGGGGGTGGCGCCGAGTGCGCTCGCCGCTGGCGGCGTGCCCGGCATCGGGGTCAAGATCGGCAACCTGGGTGCGGTCGCGGCCGAGCTCGGCTGCGGCGTGCCCACCCTGCGCGACATCGTGGCTGAGCTCGAGAAGCCCGGCCGCGACCCGCGCGACGACGCCCCGGAGGTCGTGTTCTCCCAGGCGGCGCGCAGCATCGAGGATCTCGAGGTGGGCATGGAGCTCAAGGGCACCGTGCGCAACGTGGTGGACTTCGGCGCCTTCGTGGACATCGGTGTGCACCAGGACGGTCTGGTGCACATCTCCAAGTTGGCGAGCCGCTTCGTGAAGCACCCGAGCGAGGTCGTCGCCGTGGGCGACACCGTGACCGTGTGGGTCACCGGCGTGGACCGCGCTCGCAAGAAGATCTCCCTCACCATGGTCGAGGGGCGTATGGATCGGTAGGGTTTAGCGACATGTGGCATTTGGGGGGCACGCGCATTTTTGCACATTGGAAACGCGTGGCGCGTTGGGGGCGGGCGCATTTTGCGTGCCTGACGCGGGTGCGCCCTCCCTGGCTGCGCGTTGCGTGCGTTGCCGCACGCTAGATGCTCGCGTTCCGCCGCAATTCCGGGCCTCGCAGATGGGTTCTCGAGCTTTTTCGTATCGGAAATCGGAATTCGCGAGTACAAGGCATTTTCGATCGACTTTGACCTGCGCTTTTATGAGTCAAAGGGAACGGTATACTTCGCCTTCTCTTGAATCGATACGAAAAAGCTCAACTTCGTTTTTCCAAGGGTCGCTTCGTTGCTCGACGCGCCGCTCTTTACGCTTGACGGAGGTACAAAATGCCGAAGGGCGGGATTTCCAGCGTCCCGTGAAGGTCGAGCCTGGCGTTAGCGCTAGGCTCGGGGTGCGCATCGTCCTCGGCCGCGGCTGCGTGTTGCCCGGTATCGGGCTCGGGGCGCACGTCTGCCCCGGTTGCGGGTTGTTCGCCATCGTGCTCAGGACGTGTGTCGGGTGAGGTCGCGGACGGTGCGGCGCTCGCAGTTGGGGAGCTCGCCTCGCACGAGACGAGGACATCGAATGATCCTTGTAGGCAGCCATCGTTGAAAGTGAACGGCGCGTCATCCGCATTCACGGCCACGAGCACATGCTCGGCCGCCGCCCCGTCCGCCGCACCGACGCAACGCTCGAACAGCAGCTGCTTGTTGGTGATGATCACGTTGCGGTAGTCTCCGTGGCAGAGCGCCCGCGACTCGCGGCGCACGTGGTTGAGACGGTTGATGAACGCGGTGAGCTCGTTGGGGCCCGTGCCGCCGTCCCATCCGGCGACCGGGGCGTCGAGCGCCTCGGCCGCGGGCGCGCCGATGGCGGGCCTCAGCTCCACGTCTGCTAGGTACCCGATGCCCTTGGTTCCCAGCTGCCCCCACTCGCTACCGTAATACAGGCACGGGATACCCGGCATGCCGAACAAGACACCGTATGCCGGAGCGAGGTGGCGCTTCTCGGTGAGGATGCTCGCAAGGCGCGAGACGTCGTGGTTGTCGGCGAAATTCACCAGGTGCTTGCCGCGGTAGATGCACCACGGGTCGCCGCCGAACTGGCGGTGCAGAGAGTGGGCGATCTCGAACATGTTCATGGAGTTGAAGCTCGAATACAGCCCCTTGTAGCACTCGTAGTTCGTGCAGGAGTTGAGCATCTCATCGTTCACGATGAGGTTGTAGTCACCGTGCAGTACCTCGCCGATGAGCGGAAACCCGTCGCCCGGGGCGCCGTCAAAGCGCGGTTCGGCGCCCAGTTCGTCCGCGAGCCCGCGTAGTTGCTTCACGAAATCGTGGTCGAGGCTATAGGCCACGTCCAGTCGCAGTCCGTCCACGCCCAGCTCGCGCTTCCACATGCGCACCGCATCGAGGAGGTAGTCGACGACCTCGGGGTTGCGTAGGTTGAGCTTGACGAGGTCCTGGTTGCCCTCCCAGCCCTCATACCAAAATCCGTCACCGAAGTGCGTGTCGCCGTCGAAGCTGATGTTGAACCAGTCCTTGTACGGCGAGTCCCAGCGGCGCTCGCGCACATCCCGGAACGCCCAGAAGTTGCGCCCTACGTGGTTGAACACGGCGTCGAGTATCACGCGGACGCCGCATGCGTGTAGAGCGTCGACCACGCGGGCGAAGTCCTCGTTCGTGCCCAGCCGGTAGTCGATTTCGCGCAGGTCACGCGTGTTATAGCCGTGCGAGTCGCTGGCAAAGACGGGGTTGAGCAGAATGGCGCCCACGCCGAGCTTTCCCAGGTACGGGGCCCATTCGATGAGCGAGCGCACGCGGTGCAGGGAGCGTTCGCGCTCTTGGCCCTCGGCGTCGTCGACGGCGGGCGCGTCGAATGGGCAGTCAAGCATGCCCAGCGGATACATCTGGTAGAGCGTTGTGTCGAAAACCCACATGACAAGGCCCCTCGGAAAGCGTGGTCGAGTGTTGCGCCGACGGAGGTGCCAAGAGGGCGCAGGTCTCAGCATACCGCGTGGCGGGCATTTGCAGGCGAGTGGCTCGGTAGGCGGTTCAGCTGCTGCGGAAGTGGGCACCTCGCAGACGGGGGCTCGCAGCCGATTGCGACAGGATGCGTGTATCCGCTGTTGAATCCGAGCGGCTGGTTGAAAAATGTGAGAAACCATGGGATTGTAACTGGCTTAACGTTTCAAACCCATGATTTCTCACATAAATGGGGTTGGTAATGTGATTTATCATGGGTTTGAAATCCGGTGCGGTTTTTCAAACCTATGGTTTCTCACATTGCAGAAGAGACTCACATTGCAGAAGAGAGATGCCGCCGCGTTTTCTTTACCGCGTTCTCTTTGTCCAATACCTAGAGTCGTCCCATGATGGCATGACCTATGAAGAGAATGACGCCCAGTGCGAAGAGCGGAGCGACTGTGCGCTTGGGGACTTGGTACGGATGCGTGCACATAAAGCCCGCGCCCGCAATCCGCGCCGCCCCTGCATCTTCGTTCGCGGATTTACCCGAAGAGTCCCCCCGCGACGGACATGAGTGCAATGATCACGCCCACAATCGACTCGCCGCCAAGCACACCGGAGGCGACGATGATGCCAGATTCGTCGTGTGTGGTTTCCTTCGCGTTATCGACCGTACCAGTGCCTGTCTTACCGGCGCTCCGCGCGGAGAGGCGGTCGTATGCCCACTTGACGCATGCGCCGAGTGCGGCGGATATGGTCATATAGAACGGCAGGTACACACCGAGGCCGAGCATCATGGCGGGGATGCCCAGGCAGTGCAGGGCCACGCCGCCTACAAGTCCGATGACGAACGCGCCCACGCTGGGGATGCCCGAAACCATGGTGGCGACCACGCTTGCCTGAGCGGAAACGAACAGCTTGCCCGGCCCGAAGGACTCAGGGCCGTATGCGGACAGCAGCGCCACCATCACCGCTACGGCTATCACCGTGCCGAGCAGGGCCCCGATGGCCTGGCCGATCCACATGGCGCGCGGACTGGTGCCCAGGATGTGCCCGGTCTTGAAGTCGCTCATGACGTCGCCCGCAAGGCCGCACGCAACGGCTACCACGCCGGCGACGAAGAGCAGCTTGACCTGGTTGGTCTCGCCCAGGGCGGCGACGGCGAGTAGCACGATGAGGCCGAAGATCTCCATGGGGTCGATTCCGGTCTGTCCGACCGACTGGGCACTCATGATGGTGGTCACGAATGCGAGCGCCACGACCGCGATGCAGACGATTGGGGAGAGGCCGAGGCCAAAGCAGATAAGAAGCGCCGCCGCCGCGACGAACAGGGCGAGGACACCGCGGTCGCGCGGCGTGACGCCGCCTGCCCCGGACGTCGCACCGGCATCCGTCTCGGCCGCACCCCGATGCCCACGCGTTCCTCTCCAGGCACGCGCGGCCTTGGGCAGGATGTCGTGCACGACGACGCCGAGGCCCGAACCCATCATGAGACCCATGCCAAGGCTCGACACGATGCCCTGCGCGCTTGCCACGTCCCAGAGCCCCGCGGTGCTGCCGCCCACGATGATGCCGAAGTTCGCGATAAGTCCACCGGCGAACCAGAACGCCACGGCGGCACCTCCCACCAGAAAGCCCACGGAGAGCAGCATGGGGGAGTTGTAGATGCCGAACGACACGCCGGGAATGGGCAGGGCGAGCAGCATGGAGGGAATCACGCCCGCCAGGTCGCGCAGCGCGCACCACAGTCCCGCTGCCGCCATGGATCCGAACAGTTTCCTGCCCGTGGCACCGCCTGCACGGCTCGCCATGAGGGTCTCGGCGGCGGCGGTGCCGATGGGGTACTCGAGGTCGGATTCCTCGACGAACCTCTGCCTAATCAGTGCCGTGCACACCAGGCCGAGCAGTGTGCCCGCCAGAGCCACGGCGAGCATCTCGACCCAGCCGGCCTTATCGCCCATGCCGAGCATCCAGATGCCGGGGATGGTGAAGGCCAGGCCACCAGCGACCATGGAGCCTGCCGACATGATGATTTGGGTGACGTTCGCCTCGCTGAGGCTCGTGCGGCCGAGGGCTCGCAGGAGCACCAGGGCGGTAATGGAGGTGAAGATGGTGGGCCACGGCAGCGCTCCCATCTTCAGTGCGGTGTAGACCGACGAAGCCGTGATGATGACGCAGCCGATGCAGCCGATGATGACACCGGCAACGCTGATTTGCCCGCGCCGAGGCGCGCGCTCGTTCGTTCGATTCAATTTGATCTCCCTCGTATATCCGCTCTCCCTCATTGGAGAGTCGGGTTACGGCATTAGGACCGCTATAGTGTAAGCTCGAAAGAGGAAAAAATGCTCGAGAACTTGGAGGGCGTCATGGGTGCCAGCGAGGGTTTTATCGAGGAGTCGACGTCTGTTCGCCCCGCGTTTGCCGAGGGTTGTCTGCTCGCGGTCGACGTGGGCAACACCGTGACCAAGTTCGGCGTATTCGTCGAGGACCGGCTGATGGGCACGTGGGAGATCACCACGCCCGCATCGTGCACGGCGGACGAGGCGTGGGCCCATGCTGCCCGTGCGATCGACATGCTCGACGCGCCCGAGCCCGGCTTTGCGATTCTGTCGTGCGTGGTGCCCAGTTTGAGCGACGTGTGGGACATCGCGTTGGGCAAATTGTGCGGCACGCGTCCCTATGTCGTCGGTCCGGGTATTAAAACCGGTATCCGCATGCGTTATGACGATCCAGCTGAGGTGGGCTCCGATCGCGTGGCGGACGCCGTGGCGGCACGCGAGGCCTATGGGGCGCCCGTTGTGGTGGTCGATCTAGGCACGACGACCAACATCGAGGTCGTGGACGAGTCGGGCGCGTTCGCGGGCGGCATCATCGCGCCCGGCGTGGCCCTGGGCGCCCGGTCGCTCACGTCTGCCGCCGCGCGTCTGCCGATGATCGAGTTGCGTGCGCCCGAGCGGGTTATCGGCCGCAGCACGCGTGCGGCCATGCAGTCAGGTGTGGTGCTGGGCGAGGCGGCGCGCATCGACGGCCTCCTTGACGCCGTGATGGGCGAGCTCGGCTGTGATGCCCCCGTGGTGATTACGGGCGACGGCGCGGCGCGCGTCGCTGCCCTCATCGCCCACGAGGCCACCGTCGACGAGGCCCTCACCCTGCGCGGTCTGCACCTCATCTGGCGTGCGAATCGACGCTAGCTTCAATTAGGTGACAGACGCAGAATTGAGATCCGTGGCTATTTCCATGGCAACGCATTCAAGCGGTTCTTTGGGCGGGCTTGTGTAGAAAAAGGTCACATCGACGGGGTCTCCGACCTCAAAACCTTCTTGTCCAAGATGGCCTTCCGGCACCTCGAATAAAACGGGTTCATCGCGGAACGGAAACTCGGCAGGATCATGGTCGGTCAATTCTATTGAAGCGCGGGATCTTTCGATGTCGATAGAACGAATTATGCCCGTTGCGCTCGACAGATGAGATGAGCTGCTGTTTACGGGAATCCTGAGGAAAACAAGGGGGATTAAAACGACGCATGCTGCAAACAGGGCGGCTCCAATGCCAAGCGGTCCGATTGTGCGGCGCTGAGTGTCTTCTCGGTCTCCCATGCTCGGATCCCATCTCTAGCTTGGGTTGCGTGCTGTATCTCGGTATCATAGACGGTAATTCGATGTCGAACGCGCCGATGCTCGAGATCGAATGAAGATGTGGAAAACAATCCTCTACACCACATCATAGATGAACGCGCATGAGCTTCACGGGCATTTGTGCCTTGAGATGCGCGTATGGCGCATATGACGCGCAGGTTAAATCGTTTGACCAACGCCCTGGGCGCTGTGCGTCGTGAGCGATAATCTCCCCTACGAAAAAATGCGTCGCGTCCGTGGCCTGTCGGTCTTGTCGAGCTTGCGTTGCCCCGGATCGCCAAGCATCGCGCAGCATCCGACCTGCCATGCGCCCGCTCGACGCACCCCGACCGCCGCTCAACCCGTAAGGAGCTCTTATGGCCATGCACTTCAAGCGCCTACTGCCCATACCCAAGGACATCCGCGAGGAGATGCCCCTGCGCGCCGACCTCGTCGAGGCCAAGCGTGCATTCGACGCCGAAGTTGCCGCCATCTTTCGCGGCGAGGACAGCCGCCGCGTACTCATCATCGGCCCCTGTTCTGCCGATCGCGAGGACTCCGTGCTCGACTACATGACCCGCTTGGCCGAGTTGCAGGAGCGCGTCCGCGAGCGCTTGCTCATCATCCCGCGCGTCTACACCAACAAGCCGCGCACCAAGGGCACCGGCTACAAGGGCCTGTTGCACAATCCCGACCCGGAGGCCGGCGACGACCTGCTCGAGGGTGTCAAGGCCATCCGCCGCATGCACCTGCGCGTGATCGAGGAGACCGGCTTCTTCACCGCCGATGAGATGCTCTACCCCACGAACTATCAGTACTTGGTCGACCTGCTGTCCTATGTCGCCGTGGGTGCCCGATCGGTGGAGAACCAGGAACACCGTTTGGTGGCGTCCGGCATTTCGGTGCCGGTGGGCATGAAGAACCCCACCGCGGGCTCCACGAGCGTCATGCTCAACTCCATCTACGCCGCCCAGGCCGAGCAGGGCTTCATCTACCGCAACTGGGAGGTCGATACCCCCGGCAACCCGCTGGCCCACGCCGTGCTGCGCGGCTACATCGGCCTCGACGGGCGCACCTACCCCAATTACCATTACGAGCACCTCGAGCGTCTGGCCGAGCGCTATACCGAGGAGGCCGGCTACGCCAACCCCGGTGTGGTGGTGGACTGCAACCACGACAACTCCGGCAAGCGCCCGCTCGAGCAGCTGCGCATCGCCAAGGAGGTGCTCGACTCCTGCCGCCGCAACGAGGCCATCGACGGTATCGTCCGCGGCTTTATGGTGGAAAGCTACCTGGAGGACGGCAACCAGCCCGTCGACGGCGGCGTGTACGGCAAGTCGATTACCGACCCGTGCATCGGTTGGGAGAAGACCGAGCAGTTCGTGCTCGACATCGCCGAGCGCGCGTAATGCCGTCCATCTGCACGTAACGCTCCTGCCCGCGCGTAGCATCGCGGCTACGGTCGGCGTCCCGGTCTGCGCGTAACGCCGTCCGCGTCGCATCTTCGCCGCCTGAGTCGCCCCGCTTCCCGATGGAGGCGGGGCGACTGCTAAAATGGCAGCAGAGATTTGGCAGCGCGGCATGGTTTGGTTGCCGGGCTCTGTACCGGCCGAGCGTCCGCGCCCCCTCGGGCGCGAATCGGACTTGGCCGCACGATTGCGAGGCGCATATGAACGGACTCGATCGCCGCGGCACGGACCGCGACCGCACGCGTGAGCTGGACAAGTATGGGTATGTCGAGGTTGATCGGGGTTTTGACGAGGGGTACCCCGATGGTGAGTCTCGGGACGCCGCATTCATGGATGTCGGGGATCCATCGGGCGCCGCGGCACTTCCCGGTGCATCGATGCCCGACCGTACACGTTGGATTATCACGGCGGCCCTCATCGTCGCTGCGCTCGTGTGCTGGTTCATTCTCCTGCCGCATTTCTCGTCGCCATCGGCACACGCTGATGTGATTGACACGATCGACGAAAAGATTGACAACGTGCTCACGCTCACGGCGGGTTCGGCGGGCGCTTCGGCTCTCATCTCCGCCATCCCTGGCGATGCGGGATCGCCCATCGCCGACAAGCTCATGGACCTCAGCACGGGCTTTCTCATCGTGCTCGCGGCGCTCTTCCTCGAGAAGTACCTCATCGCCATCTTCAGCGCTGCGGCGCTGGGGCTCGCATTTCCCATCGCGGCGCTGTTCGGCATCGCCGTGGTGTGGCAGTGGGGGCGCAGCCCTTGGGTGAAGATCCCCCTGGGTATTGGTGCCAAGCTGGCGGTTCTCGGTGCCGTTCTGCTGTTGGCGATCCCCACGAGCTCATGGGTGACCAACCGGATCGACGCCACGTATCAGACCTCCATGCAGGAGTCCATCGAGTCGGCGGAAACGCTGGCCGAGGGCGCTGCCGAGGCGGAGAAGAGCGATGAGAAGCAAAACGAGGGCGGTATCCTCGGCTTCTTCCAAGACGCTATCGACACGGTGACGGGCGGGATCTCGAGTGCCGTCGAAGGTGCGCAGGAGTCGCTCAACCAGTTCATCGAGTCGCTGGCGGTTATGCTCGTGACCTCGTGCTTGATTCCAATTCTTGTGCTGCTGTTCTACTTCTGGGTCGCCAAGATTCTGTTGGGCGTGAACATCGACATTCCTGCGACAGCCTCCGCGCTCAGCCCGCGCAAGGTGCGTCGTCGCGTGTCCGGCGCGTTCAAGGGCGGCGACCGCGCATGACGGACCGGCTCTTCGTGGATGGAATTGAGGTTTCGGGCGAGCGGTCGACTGAGGGCGCATTCCGCATGGCAGCGCCGGCGAGCGGCCAGGCCGAGGACGCGCCCTGCATGGCGGCGCCGGCGATCATGGTTGCGTGCGGGAACGACGCCCGTCGCGCCGAGGCAGATGCCCTTGCGGCGCGTCTGGGCGCGCCGCTGGTCGACAGGGCTGAGTCGGGCACCTTGCACCTCAGGGTCACGGGGGAGGGTCTCGCCCTTGCCCGCGACGGCATGGAGCTCAGACCGGATTTCGCGGAGCTGCTGCCCCGTATCAAACAGGGCGTGATCCAGCGCGAGATGCTGGTGAAGGCGGCGCGCGTCAAGGGCGTCGACCGTCCGCGCGCCGTGGACGCGACCGCGGGCCTGGGGGAGGACGGGTTCCTGCTCGCCGCCTCCGGGTTCGATGTGACCTTGTGCGAGGCGGACCCGGTGATTGCCGCGCTACTGGCGGATGCGCTCGAGCGCGCCGCCCATAACCCGGCGCTGGCTCCGGTCGTTGCACGCATGCATCTGGTGGAGGGCGACAGCCGCGTCACGCTGATGGGGCTCGGGGAGACGCCCGACACGTGTCCCGACGTGGTCTATCTCGACCCCATGTTCCCCGGTCGCACCAAAAGCGCCGCGGTTAAGAAGAAATTCCAGCTCATCCACGGCCTCGAGCGCCCGACGGACCCGCTTGACGAAGACGATCTGCTGCGGGCTGCCCTGGCGGCCCGCCCGCGCAAGATCGTCATCAAGCGCCCAATCAAAGGCCCGCACCTCGCTGGCGTCAAGCCCAGCCATAGCATCGCTGGCAAGGCCGTCCGCTACGACTGCATCATTCCGCCCCGCTGACGGGCGGTGATGCCGAGCGACAGGGGCTCGAGGACGAGGGCCTTCAGGTGCAGCGTTTCGCCTATTGGCGGACGAGAGGAGACCATCATGAAATACCTGCTTATTCGCGCCGATGATGTGGGCTATTCCTACGCCGTCGACCTGGGCATCGAGCGGAGCGTCCGTGAGGGCCTCGTGCGCTCGGTGGGCGTGATGCCGAACATGCCTGAAGCCGAGCGCGGCTGGGGCCTCATCGCTGATTGCGACATCGCAGCTGGTCAGCATACCAATGTCTGCCTGGGAAAGCCCTGCGCCGATCCGGCCCTTATCCCGAGTCTCCTTCAGGCGAACGGGGAGTTCAAGAGCAGTCGTGAATACCGCGCCAAGTACAAGGAGGGCGTCGATTTCGTCGACTTCGACGAGGCGGTCATCGAGATTGAGGCGCAGCTCAAGCGTTTCATCGAGATCGTCGGGCGCGAGCCGGAATACTTCGAGGCGCATGCGGTGCTCTCCGAGAACCTTAACGCCGCGATCGCCCAGGTCGCGCAAAATCACGGTTATAAATGCCAGGTCCCCTCGTTCGACTTAACTGCTGTGGTTACCTGCGGCGATACTCCCGTGCGTATGGTCATGCGCTCCCAGACGCCGGGTTACGATCCCGCCGCCGCGATTCGTGAGACGGTCGAGGAGATGAAGGACGGCGAGACGGTCGTGTTCGTTTGCCATCCGGGCTACCTCGACCATTACATCCTCACGCATTCGTCGCTCACCGAGGACCGTACCAAGGAGGTCGATGCCCTGCTCGACCCCGACCTGCGCGCTTGGCTGGAGGGCCGGGGCGATCTCGAGCTCATCGATTATCGCGACCTGTAGGGTTTCCTGCTGGGAAAGCGGGCCCAGTCGGAGGGGCGGGCGCAGTTCAAACGCGCTCGCCCCCTTTTTCGCGATGGGCGTAGAATTGCCTGTCGAAAGAGGCGTGATACGAGGAGGGGCGAGGCGCAGATGACGGCGGGATTGGTACTTGAGGGCGGCGGCATGCGTGGCCTGTACACGGCGGGCGTCCTCGATGTGTTCATGGAGCATGGGATCGAGTTCGACCATGCGGTGGGCGTGTCAGCCGGTGCCGCGTTCGGCGTGAACATCAAGTCGCGTCAGGCCGGCCGCGCCATTCGCTACAACAAGCGCTTCTGTGCCGATCCGCGTTACGCCAGCATGCGCAACCTGCTGCGCACGGGTGACCTGTACAGCGTCGATTTCGCGTATCGCACGGTTCCTCTCGAGCTGGATCCGTTCGATGTCGAGGCACTGCAGGCGAACCCGATGCGCTTCACGGTGGTGTGCACCGATATCGTGACGGGGAAGGCCATCTACCATGACATCGAGCGCGGTGACGAGGAGGATCTTGATTGGATCCGCGCCTCCGCGTCCGTGCCCATGCTGGCAAATCCCGTCCGCCTCGACGGGCACATCCTGCTCGACGGTGGCATCGCGAACTCCATCCCCGCGATGTGGATGGTTCGCCACGGATACGACCGCAACGTGGCGATCCTCACGCAGCCGGCAGGTTTTCGCAAGGAGCCCAACGGCCTCATGCCCATCCTGCGCCTGACCTTGCGCAAGTACCCTAGGCTCATTGAGCTGCTGGCCAACCGGCACGAACGCTACAATGCAC
Organism: uncultured Collinsella sp.; assembly: GCF_959026545.1. Lineage (NCBI taxonomy): Bacteria > Bacillati > Actinomycetota > Coriobacteriia > Coriobacteriales > Coriobacteriaceae > Collinsella > uncultured Collinsella sp. The sequence goes on along the minus strand of NZ_CAUFLV010000001.1, from coordinate 96,792 downwards.
AACTCGATGACGTTGCTCGTCTTGAAGCGGAGGGGCGTCTGCTCGTCATCCGCCCGAGTGAGTCGGTAAAGGCGCCCATCTCGGTCAAAGACCCCGAGGTTCTTGAGCGCGTCTACCAGGTGGGTAGGCGCGACGGAGAGGCGCGGGTTGCGGATGTCGAGCGCTATCTGGCGTGAGGTGTGCGCGGGCGTGATGACGACCCCGAGTGCCGACGCTGGCATGAGGCGTGCACGGGCGAGATGGCGAGCCCGAACACCTGGCGTTGCCGCAGGGCATGCATGGCCTGCGACGGTGAACCCGAACGCTGAAGTTCCGCGCGTGTGATGTCGAAATTGAAGCGCTACTATCGTGATTTTCTCGACATTACACGCGCGGTGCCGTTTCGGAGCGTCGGCGCCATCGCGGAGGGGGGCAGTGCTTGTTCACAAACGGAGCGAATGCGGAACCTGTGTGTCACGAAATGTGCACGCGGGAATCAAGGCTGCGGCGCGTACACTGGTTTACGGCGGCATTCGAGGCTCAGATGGAGCGTGCCGCATGAGACGCCGGAAGGCGTGGAGATGGTGCCAGACATTTTTGAAAGACGTGAGTGGCGCCGGGGCGATCAGCCCCCGATAGCGCGCCTGCGGGCGCAGAAGGAGGACGACATGTCCGAGAACATCGAGAACGAGAACGAGATCATGGACGAAGCCACTGTGGCCGTCGAGGCCACCGAGGCTGCCGAGGTCGAGGAGGCCGCCGACGACGTGGCCGAGACCGCTGCCGAGTCCGAGGACGCCGACGCCGAGGAGGCCGCCGAGGAGCTCTCCCTCGACGACCAGCTGTTCGACAAGGTGCAGAAGGCTGCTCGCCTGCTGCGCAACCGTAAGTTCGCCATGGGCCGTGAGGCTGAGGCCGACGCCGCCCGCGCCAGCGAACTGATGCGCGCCCTCAAGCTCCTTGAGCTCAAGCCCCAGATGGAGCAGAAGGAGATGTCCGACCTGCTGGGCATGCGTCTGCGTGAGCTCGACGGCATCCTGCGCGAGGCCGAGGAGGCCGGTGCTGTGACCCGCGTCATGCCCGAGGAAGAGGACATGCGCGCCATCCTCGTCTCCGCTAACGAGAACGCCGAGGAAATCGCCGCTTCTCTGGGCGGCAAGCGCAAGAAGCTCATCCCCCAGCTTTCTCAGCTTGACGCTGAGGATATCGTGGCCCTCATGGACAAGCTCATTGACCCGCTCACCGAGATGGGCCTGGATAACGACGACCGCAACTCCCGTGGCGGTTTTGGTGCTCGCGGTGGCGACCGTGGTCCGCGCAAGGACTTCGGCGGCCGCGGCGGTGACCGTGGCGGTCGCGGTGGCTTCGGCGGCCGTGGCGGCGATCGCGGTCCTCGCAAGGACTTTGGCGATCGCGGTCCTCGTCGCGATTTCGGCGACCGCGGCGACCGTGGTGGTCGCGGCGGCTTCGGCGACCGTGACCGCAAGTTCAGCGATCGCAACACGCGCGGCGGGTATGGCGACCGCGGTGGCCGCGGCGGCTACGGCTCTCGTGACGACCGTGGTGGCCGTGGCAACTACGGCGACCGTCGCGGTGGTAGCCGCTACTAATCGTCCCGGCCCGTATTGCCGCACGTTTGACGGCAGAGTGGGCACAGCGTGAGATGCTTGCATGAAGACGCTCCGATCCGATTCTTCGGGTCGGAGCGTTTTTCATATCGACAGGGCCCCCGGGTGCCGTGCAGAGGTATAAGCGCGACGCATTGTTCGCTCGGAGCATCACTGCTCGCCGTGTGTTTCTCGCGCGCCGTCAAGCGCACGCTGCGCACCCAACTCTACGAGAAGCTCCTGCGCCTTGGGGCGACGTACCGGCAGACCGCGGCGACCTTCGAGGTCGTGCAAGTCGCCGCTGAAGGCGTGGAGCAGCTCGAGACTTATTTCGCGGCGTACCTACTCCAGCTGTTCTACGCGATGCTCGCTCCACCCACGCTTTTCGCGGTCCTTTCCACCGTGAGCCTGCGCGCGGCACTTGTCCTACTCGTGTGCGTGCCGCTTATCCCCGTGTCGATTGCCGCGGTGCAGACGTGGGCGAAAAAACTGTTGAGCAGGTATTGGGGCCAGTACACCGAGCTGGGCGACACGTTTCTGGAGAACTAGGCGGGCTGGCACCACCATCTGCCCAATGCCGGGGAGGATGCCCAATGAACTTGAGACGATGCGCGTATGCGACGTGTGGGTGCCCTGCTCTGGCTCTGGGCGCCGTCGGCGCTGTGATTCCCCTGTTGCCGGCGTTTCCATTTCTACTGTTGGCGGCGTTTTGCTTCGCTCGGGCTTCGGAATGCCTCAGCCAGTGGTTTTTGGGGACCAAGCTGTACATGGAGAATCTTGAGGGCTATGTGTCGGGTCAAGGCATGACGCGCGCGGCGAAGGTGCGCCTCATGGCGGTGGTGACGGTGCTGATGTCGATTGGCTTTGCCCTGATGTATCAGGTGCCCGTCGGGCGCATCATCCTCGTGTGCGTTTGGGTGTTCCACCTCGCCTATTTCACGCTCGGCGTGAAGGAGCGCCGCGCATAGGGCAGCGCTTCATCCGGAGTGGGGGCGCGCCCTGTTGGATTGCCGGGCTGCGCGGGCGCCGCGCCTCGCGCCCCGCGTGGCACCGATGCCGTGCGGGGCGTTGCTTTCGTTTAAATTGAACTAATTGAACTTAGAATTGAACTCATATGGTAAACTCCCAGAAATTGAACTATAAGTTCAATGGATATGTTGGGAGTGCCGATGGCTGAGAAAAAGCGCATATCTGTCGATTCGCCTGCCACGGCGGAATCGTTCGCGCAGCACTTGCGTGAGGGCATGGACCGTCGAGGGCTCAAGCAGGCCGACTTGATTCGGATGGCGAGCCAGCGAGGGGCCAGGCTCGGAAAGAGCCAAGTGAGCCAGTACGTGAGCGGCAAAACCTTGCCGCGCCGCGCGGTTGTGCAGCTGCTGTCCGATATTTTGGAAATTGAACCTAGCTTCTTGATGGGGGAGAGTGCGCCCTCCGCGTGCACGACCTCCGATCCCCCCGGGCGAGCCGAGGCGCGGCCTGCCGCCGCCCCCGAGCCCCGCATCCACATGAGCCGCCTCGACAAGAACACCAACTCCGTCAACTCGGCCAGCTCGCACCCCGAAGGGATTATCATGTCCGACGCCATCCGCACCTTCAGCAAGTCTTCCAAGCTCGATAACGTTCTCTATGATGTCCGCGGTCCTGTGGTCGACGAGGCCGCGCGTCTCGAATCTGAGGGCGCTCACATTCTCAAGCTCAACATTGGCAACCCTGCACCGTTTGGCTTTCGCACTCCTGTCGAGGTCATCCAGGATATGCGCGAACAGCTTCCCGACTGCGAGGGCTACTCCGACAGCCGCGGTTTGTTCTCCGCACGCAAAGCGATCATGCAGTACGCGCAGCTCAAGGGCCTGCCCAACGTGAGCATGGACGGCATTTACACGGGCAATGGCGTGTCCGAGCTCATCAACCTGTGCATGCAGGCCCTGCTCGACACCGGCGACGAGATCCTCATTCCCGCGCCCGACTATCCGCTGTGGACCGCATGCGCCACGCTCGCCGGTGGCACGCCCGTGCATTATCTTTGCGATGAGCAGGCAGATTGGAACCCCGACCTGGCCGACATGGAGGCCAAGATCACCCCGCGCACCAAGGCGCTCGTCATCATCAACCCCAACAACCCCACGGGTGCGGTCTATTCCAAGGACGTCCTCGAGGGGATCGTTGAGATTGCACGCAGACACCAGCTCATGATCTTTGCGGACGAGATCTACGACCGCCTGTGCATGGACGAGGCCGAGCACGTTTCCATTGCGAGCCTGGCGCCCGACCTGTTCTGCGTCACCTTCTCCGGTCTTTCCAAGAGCCATATGATCGCGGGCTACCGCATCGGCTGGATGATCGTGTCGGGCAACAAACGCCTGGGCAGCGACTTCATGCTCGGCGTGAACATGCTCTCTAACATGCGCCTGTGTTCCAATGTGCCGGCGCAGTCCATCGTGCAAACCGCGCTGGGCGGGCACCAGTCTGTCAAGGATTACGTGGCGCCCGGCGGTCGCGTGTACGAGCAGCGCAACTACGTGTACGAGGCGCTGAACGCGATCGACGGCATTACGGCGGTCAAGCCCAAGGCGGCGTTTTACATTTTCCCGAAGATGGACGTGAAGAAGTTCAACATCCACGACGACGAGCAGTTCGCCCTCGACCTGCTGCACCAGAAGGGCATTCTCATCACCCGCGGCGGCGGCTTCAACTGGCCCGAGCCTGACCACTTCCGTATCGTGTATCTGCCGCGCATGGGTGTGCTGCGCGAGGCGATGGAAGATCTGGCTGAGTTCTTTGAGACCTATCGTCAAGCGTAGGGGCGCCAGCCACAGGGTGCGCGCCGATTCGTGTGGCCCCAGTGGCGTGAGTCGCGCCATGGCGTTTATCGAGGAGGATTCAGTGAAGATCACCGTGGTCGCAGTGGGCAAGCTCAAGGAGCGTTTTTGGGCGGACGCCTGCGCGGAGTACGTAAAGCGCTTGAGCGCGTATGCGAGCATCAAGATGGTCGAGATCCCCGACCGTGATCCGGCAAAGACCGGTGGCGAGGAGGCGGGGCGCGCGCTTGAGGGCAAGGCCATTTTGGCGGCGATTCCCGAGCGGTCGCATGTGGTGCTGCTCGACATTGGGGGCAAGGAGCGTTCGAGTGAGGAGATCGCGTCGCATCTAAATGACCTGATGCTACGGGGGGAGAGCTCCATCACCTTTGTTATCGGTGGTTCGTGCGGTGTGTCGTCTGAGGTACGCGCTCGCGCCGACGAGCGCCTCTCGTTCGGGCGGATCACGTTGCCGCACAACTTGGCGCGCGTGGTGCTGCTTGAGCAGGTGTACCGTGCATTCAAGATCATGCGTGGAGAGCCCTATCACAAGTAGCTTGCTTCTGATGCGCGCCGCTCGCAAGCGGAGCGAGGCTACCTTCGCGGGCGTGGAGTAAAAAACCGGGCTGTGATAGATGGCGTCCATATTCGGGTACGCCCTATATGCTGCGCCGTGACAGCGCCAGCGTTCAAACGTTTCATATAGACGGCGACATGTGGTGTCATGTTGGTTGAAAAAACGCCGACCTCAGGAGGCCGGCGTTTTTTCGTTTGTGTAAGCTAGGGGACTTGCGACTAAGACTTAGCCGAAGTAGCGCTGCAGCAGGCCAGCGAAGGCCTTGCCATGACGGGCCTCGTCGCGAGCCATCTCGTGCACGGTGTCGTGGATGGCATCCAGGCCAGCGGCCTTGGCGCGCTTGGCGAGGTCGAACTTGCCGGCGGTAGCGCCGTTCTCGGCCTCAACGCGCATCTCGAGGTTCTTCTTGGTGGAGGTGGTCACGACCTCGCCCAGGAGCTCGGCGAACTTGGAAGCGTGCTCGGCCTCCTCGTAAGCGGCCTTCTCCCAGTACAGGCCGATCTCCGGGTAGCCCTCGCGGTGGGCAACGCGGGCCATGGCCAGGTACATACCAACTTCAGAGCACTCGCCCTCGAAGTTGGCGCGCAGGTCGGCGATGATGTCCTCGGAGACGCCCTCCTCGTGAGCAACGCCCACGATGTGCTCGGCGGCCCAGGTCATCTTGCCCTCCTCGACCTTGGTGAAGCGGTCGCCGGAGACGCCGCACTGGGGGCACTTGAAATCGGCGGGCAGCTCCTCGCCGTCGAACTCCTCAACGTAACCGCAAACGGGGCAAACGAACTTCATGTTTGTTCTCCTTTGAACACAGGCGATTGCGCGGGCGAACCGGTGGGTGGCTCGCGCTCGGACAACTGCATTATGGCACAGTTCCAGAATCATATGGGCCTAAAACGGAAACATATTAGGATTCATTCTTAAATAGTTCACAAATGAGCGAACGTGCAGTTCAAGGCCTTAGGGAGATGGTCATGTAATGGCGATCGGCGTGTTAACGGGGCAGATGGGGCGTTCAAGTGTCCGTCCGAACAGGCCAAGAGCTGATTGGACCCCTGCTTTTGTCTGGACGCTCAGGGAGGGGTGGCGGCGGGTGGTTCTGCGGCGGCAACGTGGCACGCGAAAAAGCGCTCAAGCCCTCAAAAGGGGGTCACAATATATCCGTTTTCGGAAAAGTGGTCAAAATACCCTGATTGTGCGCTGAAAGCGGGGCCAAAACGCTCGTGCATATTTTCTGGCGCGGGACAATCCTGGGGTTTTGTCGATGGCGGCTGGAGGCAATGGGTGCCAGGGCGCGTGGTCGGCGGAATCAGTTTGCCCAATCCTGGGCAAACGCAACTGCGTCACTGATTGCTCAGCGCACAATCAGGGTATTTTGACCACACTGAGCAAAACGTATCGGGCCGAGGGGGCGACGGTCATGAGCGTATGCATTTTTGGAGAGTCAGCGCTCGAATTTATGCGATCGAGCGGACGATTGGCGCCGGAGTTTTTGGATAGACCACGCACGCAAAAACTGGATGGCTGCGGCATATCGCCAAAAGCTATGTTTGCGGACGACATGGGGCGTTTGGGTGCGAAAACGCGTCCCGTGCACATCCTGGTGTCCAAAGAGTCGGGCGCCCGCAGCCGCGACGACATCGTGTGCCACCGCAGCGCGGCGGAGTTGCCACCTCGTTCGCTTATTTACGTGAATAGGGATGTTTTAGTGACGAGCCCGGCTCTGACATTTCTGCATCTTGCAACAGTGGACCTGCACAAGAAGCGGCAGCGCACCGTCGAGGAGCTGGCGATGATCGGCCTCGAGCTGTGCGGAACCTACCTCCTCGATGATTCATGGGATGGTCTTACCAACACGGCGAAGCCCCTGACTTCCGTCGAACAGATCGCCCGTGTGCTGGATGCGATGCCCGGAGCGCCGGGGATCGTCCGGGCCCGCGAGGCGCTTGAGCTGGTCGGTGACGGCTCCAACTCGCCCATGGAATCCGTTCTTTGCGCATTGCTTACCTGGCCGCGGCGACTCGGTGGTTATGCCCTCGGGCCTGTCTCGCTCAACCATCGCGTCTCAACCGCCGACGGGGACCGCTATGTGGACGTTGCATTCCCCGGTCATAAGGTCGGTCTCGAGTACAAGGGCCGCAAGTTCCACACGATCGAGCAGGTCGAGCGCGACGACCGCAGGCAGAACAAGCTGGTTGGCTCGGGCTGGACCATATTGAACGTCTGGTACGAGGACATTGTCGAAGAGCATCTGTACAACCAGCTCGTCGTGGACGTTGCACGTGCGATGGGCATTCGGCTGAGAATCCGCAGCAGCGGTTTCGATGCGCGTCGCAACGTGCTGCGCATGCAGCTCATCCCAGCATTCAAATGGTACGCTGCAGCGTTGGCACGGTAGCTGGCCAAAAAACAAGAACGCCGCCAATCGCAAGGTCGCGAGAGACGGCGCGGGGTGAGGCCCGTGCGTGGGTATGGGGTCTGTCTCAGGCGGGTCATCGGGGCGAAAGGCCGCCGCAAAACGAGGCCCGAGCCCGGTTACAGGATTTGCACCTGACAGCTCGCCATGGTGGTGATCGCGGCGTCGTGCGCGGCGGGGGTGACGCCGGCGCTCAGGGCGGGGTTCACGCTGAGCGGGACCTCGGGCAGGTGCGCCTTGATGGTGAGGGCGTTGCTGACCACGCAGATGTCGGTGCACAGGCCGCAGAGTTCGATGGAGTCGATGGGCTCGGCGTCGTTTTGCGCGACGAGCCAGCGGGCAAGGTCGAGCGATCCGAACGAGGGCTTTTCGAACACGGGAGCGCTGCGGTGGGTGCGAACCGTCTCGAGGGCGGGTGCGAGCTCCCAGCCGGTCGTGCCGGCGATGCAGTGGGGAATGGGCAGGTTGCGACCCTCTTGCGTGGTTGCGTAGTCGCTGCCGTGGGTGTCTTTGGTGAAAACGACCGTGCCGCTGAAGCTGCTGGCGCGTTGGGCGACCGCCTCGACGATGGCCTGCGCCTCGGGCGTGCCCAGGGCGCCGTCGATGAAGTCATTTTGCATGTCGATGACGACAAGGTAGGAGTTGGACATGGCGAGGGCTCCTTTGGTGTGGGAATTGCGTTGATCAATATTGTATAGGCGATGCGAAGGGAATACGGGCAAGCATTGGTTCCCGCCAATCCGACTGCACCTACTTTGAGGAACGTCTGTTCGATCGGTACAATACAGAGATCGAACAGGCGTTCCTAATAAGGTGGAAATCGTGGACGCAACCCTGGAATATGACAGCTCTTCAATTGAGTCAATCCTTGCGTATGCCAAGCGTCTTGAAGGCCATACGCTCAGGGAGGAATGCCCGGGACTGGAGCGAGTCGAGGACCCACATAAAAGAAGGGGGTCGTTCGGCAACGCGGTTGAAAAGTACTACTTCCATTATGAAATCAATAGCGACCCTGATGCGGATTTTGCCGAAGTTGGAACTGAGTTGAAAACGACTCCGCTCAAACAATTGAAAGACGGGCGACTTTCGGCTAAAGAGCGTCTGGTAATTAGCATGATCAATTATATGAGCGTTGTTGATGAGACTTGGGAGACGAGCTCGCTTCAGAAGAAGCTACACCAGATCTTGCTCATTGCGTACCAATATGACAAAGAGCTCAATCCCGTTGATTATCTCGTCAAGCTTGTGGAGCTCTGGGGAATTCCGGATGAAGATATCCCGACGTTCAAAAGGGATTGGGATATCGTCGTGCGGAAGATTCGCCGAGGCAGGGCTCATGAGCTGTCCGGTTCGGACACCTTGTATCTGGAGGCAGCGACCAAAGCGGCGAATGCCGCGAAGCGAACGGAGCAACCGTATTCGGATGTCCCCGCCAAGCCGAGGGCTTGGGCAATAAAGCCTTCGTATATGACAGTCGCGCTCAACGGCATGCTAGAAGCACAGGCAATTCGCAGGGACAGTGGAAGTTCGGGGCTCGATTTGCTTGCGTTGGTGAGGCGTAGATTCGAGCCATATATAGGCTTGTCGGAAAACGAATTGGCGAGCGTGTGTGGATATGGGTGGCAGGGAAATAGGAAGCCCAAGAACCTTTGCGCGCTTATAACGAAGCACATCCTGGGTGTCGACGAGGATTCTCGCATCGCGGAGTTTGAGAAAGCGGGCGTGAAGCCAAAGACGATGAGGATCAAGTGCAACGGAATGCCCAAGGAGTCGATTTCATTTCCGACGTTCGATTACTGCGACCTTGCGATATGTGAGTTCAATTCCAGTGACTTTAGGCGTTACTTGGCTCAGAAGTATCTCTTCGTTGTATATCGGGAGGACGCGGCCGATAAAGGTACGTTTAGATTGGCTGAGCTGCTCTTTTGGCAGATGCCCGACATGGACCTGCTGGAAGCGCGTCGCTGTTATGAGGAAATGCAGCGGCGGGTGAGATCCGGTCATGCGGACCAGTCGGTCAAATCAACGGAAAATCGGTGTTGCCATGTAAGGCCGCATGGCAGAAACAAAGCAGATGTGCTTCCGACGCCTTATGGATCGTTCGAGACGAAGAAGTGCTTTTGGCTGAACGCGCGTTATATCGCATCCGAGATCGATAGAGTAAGGCGGGATTTGCGCGCTCCGACTGATGAAGCGCTTGAAGAGAGGCTAGGACACAGCGGAATGACTGGAAACGTGATACGAGTTGCGGAATTGTTCGCGGGGGTTGGCGGTTTTCGCCTGGGTCTTGAGGGCTATAGCAATGAGGATCATCCGGAGTTTGAGATGCCCGCTGCCGGGCCGTTCGTGACGGTTTGGGCGAATCAGTGGGAGCCCCAGGGCTCTCCTGCCAGGCAGTTTGCTGCGCGTTGTTATGAAGAGCGATTCGGCTACGGTTCCGTGGTCAACGAAGACATACATGCGGTTTTGGGCGCTTATGAAGTGGGAGAGATCGATATTCCCGATGTGGATATGGTTGTCGGCGGATTCCCCTGTCAAGATTACTCCGTGGCAAAGCCCCTGTCACAGGCAAACGGTATTGAGGGCAAGAAGGGTGTTCTATGGTGGGACATCTATCGGTTCCTGCGTTTGAAGCAGCCCAAGTACTGTCTGTTCGAAAATGTTGATCGCCTGCTCAAGAGTCCCGCGTCGCAACGCGGTCGCGACTTCGCAATTATTCTGTCTTGCTTGGCTTCGCTTGGATATTCCGCGGAATGGCGTGTGGTGAATGGAGCGGATTACGGGTTCCCGCAGAAGCGCCGCAGAGTGTATATCTACGCAGAGCGGACGGAAGACGCTTGGGATCTGAAGGAACGACTCCGCGCGGGTGTTATGGCGGATGCGCTTCCGGCGCGATGCGTTGCGACGGAAGCGACGATTCCGATTTATGACGATCCTTTTGAGAACACGGAGCGCTTCGGCGTGGGGCTTAAGACATCCCCGTTTCAAAATGCGGGAGTCATGCAGGGCTGTACAGTTATGACCGCAAAAGTCGAGGCAGCGTATGAAGGGCCGAGCAAGACGCTGGGCGACGTTCTCGTTTCCGATTCTGAGGTGCCGGAAGAATTTTTCGTCGACGAGGCGAAGCTTGCCAAATGGCGCTATTTCAAGGGTGGGAAGAACGAGCCACGCGTCAACAAAAAGACGGGCTTTACGTATCGGTATTCTGAGGGCGCCATGGCTTTTCCCGACCCCGTTGACGCGCCTGCCCGAACCATCCTTACCAGTGAGGGGGGGGGTCGGCTTCTCGAAGCAAACATATTGTCGCGACGGCGGACGGCAGGTATCGCCGTTTGGTCCCAGATGAGCTCGATCAGCTTCAGGGCTTCCCGAGAGGCTGGACGGACACCGGCATGACTGATGTCAACCGTGCGTTCTGCATGGGAAACGCCCTCATCGTGGGCATACCGCATTTAATCGGCAAGGCGATTGTCAACAGGATGAATAATTGACGCCATGCCAGCGCGTTGTGCCCAGCTTTATATGAGCAGGATTCTGACTGTGTCATCTGCGATAAGCTTTGCGCGTCTTTTAATGATGCTGTTGGCGAGCTCGCGATTGCCAGATGCAATAGCCCCGATTGCATCCTCTAAGTCTTGCTCAGAGAAATAGAAAGACTCCGTGATGAGCTTTGTGTAGCGCTCATCGGTATTGACCTCATAAAGGGTTTTGGCTTTCTTTCGGTTGTTGAGCCCTTTGGGCAGGAACATGCAGTTACCTATGGAATTGCCAAATAGCGCCTGCCTAGTTTTCTCGTCCGCCGCTTCGAAGTATTTTTTCGCAATGATGTGCTCGAGCTCGAAGCTCTCTCCATTTGGAACTGTTTTCGCCAAGTAGGTTAAATTGGCATGAATAGTGATGATCGCCTTGGTCTCCCCATTGAACCGAATTCCCGCCGTGTTGGATGAAAGCCATTGGTCGAAAGCGGATTCGAGTTCGCGTTGGTCAACGGGGGTAAGGTAGTCGCGTTTTTTATAGCTTGGCTGATACTCGAGGAGGCGCTGGTCGCCGGCGGAGCTCCAGACTCCCGTAAGGGCGTCGAGCAGGTAATGGCCCTTAATGTTCCTAAGGGTGTGACGATACTCAGGTGAGTCAGGATCCAGGTACCAAAGCGCGGCAAAATAAGACAGGGTTTTGAAATTGGTCGAAAGTGCCCGGGCGTATTCGTCACTTTTGTTGGCCTTGACGACCTTCAACATTTTTGAAAACACGTCTTGCAGATTGCTGCAGATGCGCTCGGTCTTTTCCAGGATGATCTGGAGATTGGATTGGATAAAGTCGGAGTAGTCGAGTAGCTTTCCCAATTTTCGATTATCGAGATCGACGGCGACGCCCAGAAGGCCGAATCCGAGTTCAGCAATCTTATTGTCGGTTTGAGGGGCGAGTGAATTCAGGTGCTCCTGCATGTACATTCCAAGAGCGATGGCGAGGTCGGAGAGGGTGATTATTCTAGTCGCGGTCAATGCATCTTCAGAAAAGTCATCGAGTTCAAAAGCTGCTCCCTTTCCCATGGATGTGTAGTACTTCTTTACATTTTCCAAAATGTCGTTTTGAAGTTCGGATGTAGAGAGTTTGATTTGCGTGTGTATCCAAGCGGCACTGAATACCTGGTATTTCGATAATTTAACGCCACCTTGATTCAGACGAGAGAAGACCTCTGCGATAAGGCTCTTGTCACCGATGAACTTGATTGCGGGTATGAGGAGGCTGGAGAAATCGACATAATTGGATAGCTCCTGCTCGATTCTTCCAAATTCCGCACGCACGGTTTTCCGGCTCGCCTTGTCATCGATATCGTCAAGCCAGTCATCGAGAGAACGCCTGTCTTGATGAAGGAGGTTATCAAATTCTGACTCGCTGAGTTGGGCACCGTCCGGAAGGGAGCTGTTGATTGAGAGAAGTGCACTTCCATAAATCTCTGGGTTCAGTGGTTTCCAAAACTTAAGACGGTCGCGGTTGAATTCGATGATGGTTGATAGTCTCTGCTGGCCGTCTATGATGAGGAGGTTGGCATCCGGCTCTTGGCTTTCGGGATAGACCAACACCGACCCGAAGGGCAGTCCCTCATGAAGAGTATTGATAAACTGCTCTTTTTTGCTTCTTGGCCACACGAGCTTACGCTGGAATCTTGGCAACTTAATTCGTTCCAGATCGATGGCGGGAATGTTGATGATTTCGTATTGGACGGTGTGCATGGGATGCCTCCTTCGACTGGCTGCATGATCTATCAATGCGCTGCTCGGCGTCAAGTTGGGTAGATCGTCATTTTGTCTGCACGGGGTCGTACCTTTAAGCCGTAGAAAAAGCCGCGTAAACGGAGCGCGGTGCAGGGCTTGAAGGGAGTCCACCATGTACGAGCCGTCACGCAATCTGTTCACGTTCAATATCGCCGGATTCCAGCACCACGACGGTGCGCTTGTCCTCAACGAGCTCAAAGCGGGCGACACGCTCGACCTCGAGCCGGAGCGCGATAACCCGCACGACGCTGACGCCATCGCCGTCAAGTTCCACGGCACCATGCTCGGTTACATCCCAGCTGATTTGGTGGGGCCGCTCTCGACCATGTTCTTCTACGGTCACGAGGACGTCTTCGAGTGCCGCGTGCTCCAGGTCGCGCCCGAACGCAGTCCGTGGCATCAGGTCCGCGCCGCCGTGTTCGTGACCGACTCGCGGTAAGTTAACCCAGCGTACAGCCTGACGTTGCGGTTCCCGGTGCGCAGTCCGCCGCCGCTCCGGTCCCCGCTGGCAGACTTCCCAGAGGATGCCAGATGGCGTGAAGGTCGTTCTCGTTGTCGTGTCCAAAGCGGATTGCCGCAAATCGAGCGTTTTTGTAACGAAGAAATTGCATGGCCGGATAGAGGGAAAAAGTAAAGGAGTTTATCAGCGGTTATGCCGTCGGTTTTGCCCGTCTACTTGCCCCTTCCGATTATTCGTTACAAAATCACTCGATTTGTGGCTTTCGACCCAGAGACGAGGGTGAAAAGGCACGCTACAATGACGCCGCAATCACCCTTCGATGGCTTTGGGAGTTCACTCGTGACGTTGTCCCTTCACATCGCATCCGTCGATCGCGACCGTGAGCGATACCGCGACCTGCTCCTGCTTGCCGATGAGCAGTGGGATATGGTCGAGCGCTATTTGCGCCGAGGCGATATGTACGCGGCGTTCGGATGGGGAGATTTGGGATGCGCTTCAGCTGAGAGCTCCGGACTCACCCCTATGAGTGGAGCCGAATCTGAGCTTTCGGTCCGGCCCGCGCCCGTCCTCGGTTGCATGATCGTGACTGACGAGGGCGTTGACGCCTCCGGTGCGCGCATTGCCGAGGTGAAGAACCTGGCGGTCGCTCCCGAGTTCCAGCGCCGCGGCGTGGGTCGCGCCCTTCTGGACTTTGCGGCCACCCGGTACGCGCCCACGCACGGCGTGCTGCAGGTGGGCACGGGGGATAGCCCGCTTACCGTGCCGTTTTACGAGACGTGCGGCTTCGCGCGTTCACATGTGCTGCCCAATTTCTTCGTCGACAACTACGACCATCCGATTATCGAGGCGGGAGTTCAGCTCAGGGACATGGTGTATCTGCGTCGCGCCCTTCCCTCAAGGGAAGACGGCGCCGCGAGCAGCTCGCTTCCAAAAGAGGGCACCTAACGGAAGTGAATCGAGTTTCACTTCCGTTAGCCATATGCTATCGGAAGTGAAATATAGTTCACTTCTCTTAAGCTACAATAACGGAAGTGAAATCCAGTTCACTTCCGTTAGCAGCTATGTAAAGGAAGTAAAAATGGTGGCAGCGGGCAGACGGCTTAATCAATGGCAGCCAATCTCGTATGAACAGCGAGCGTGGCAGCGCGACCCAGACGAGCTCGAGTTTTTTCCCAAAAGCGCCCGTAGAAGAATATTGCCCGAGTACGATGCCGCGGTTCCGCACATGATTACGCACAAGGACGTCTTCCTTGATTCGGTTCTTTCGGCGCGCATGTCCGACCTGCTCATATCGATCGCCCGTTTTGATGGCGAACAGGCTGAGCGCGGGTATGACCTGCCCGCCCTCCTGTTGAGAAGCGAATCCTCCGCAAGCTCTCAGATTGAACGGCTCACCTCAAGTGTTCGAAACGTCGCGTTGGCGGAGCTGACCGATGAGACGCCTCAGAACGCCCGCCTCATCGCGGGAAACATCGCTGCGATGCGAGAGGCGCTGTCCGCTCGTGACGAACTGACCGTCGAATCAATCCTCGATATTCATCGGGCTCTGATCAATTGGAGCGGTGAGACATTTGGAGGAGAGTTACGGGAAGAGCAGGTTTGGGTGGGAGGGACCCCGTACAGTCCCCACGGCGCTCAGTATGTGCCGCCGGCATGGGAGCGCGTTCCCGAGTATCTTGACGACATGGTTCGCTTTGCCTCACGCGATGATGTCGACCCCGTCGTTCAGGCCGCGGTTTTGCATGCACAGTTCGAAACGGTTCACCCGTTCATTGATGGGAACGGGCGGACGGGCCGTGTGTTGCTGCACAAGATGCTGCGCAAATCCGGGGTGATGTCCCATGTCACACTGCCCGTGTCCGCGGGCCTGCTTCACAACGTAGATGCCTACATGGAGTCTCTCGATGCGTATCAGCAAGGTGATCCCATCGCCGTGGTCAGGCAGCTCGTGGAGGCGCTTGAGTTGTCTCTTGTGGTGGGCAGGCTCGTGGCGAGGAGCCTCGATGACGTGTTCGAGGGCTGGCGCGAGATAATGACCGAGCGCGAAAATTCCAGCATCTATAAGCTGCCGTCCATATTGGCGGAGCAGCCGGTGGTCAACGTTGCGTACGTCGCGAGCGAATTGGATATCACTCCACGCGCGGCACAAAACGTTGTGTCCAGGGCATGTGAATATGAGATCTTACGGCCGATTGGAAACAGGCGTCGTGGTGTGTTCTTCCAGGCTGACGAACTGATCGCCATACTGGAGGAAGCCTCGAGTTTGCCGAGTATCCGCAGGATGGTGGCGTCTGTCCGATGAGCGCGCCGAGTGGACGCGTCGGGCGATCTCGCTCCGCGCGGTGCCGCGTACGAGTTTTGTCCGGACGGGCGGGTATAGTTCGAAGCATATGGAATGGGCTCGGATGAGCCTTCGGGTGGCGGCCAGACGAGGAGCAGGCATATGAACCAGGTCACGTGTCCCAAGTGCGGTACGGTCATCAATCTCGATGAGAGCGATTACGAGGGCATTGTCCGTCAGGTGCGAGATGATCAGTTCGCCCATGAGGTGGAGGAGCGCGCCGCCTCGCTGCGTCGCGAGCACGAGCAGGCGCTCGAGCTCGCCCGCTCTCAGGCCAAGGCAGAGCTCGACCGCACGATGGCGGCCCAGAAGGCCGAGCTGCAGGAGGCGCTCGCACGCGGCGCGGCAGAGCTACAGGAGGCCAAGGCCCGCAGTGCCGCCGAGCTGCAGGAGGCGCGAGCGCAGGGCGCCGCGGCCCTGCAGGAGGCGAACGCGGCGAGCTCCGCAAAGCTGGCGAGCGAGCAGGCTGAGCGCGCCGCCGAGCTCATGCGCGTTCGCGCCGAGGCGGATGCCCGCATCGCCGAGCTCTCCGCCAAGCTCGAGTCCGCCGTTGAGGAGCGCGAGTCTGCGGTGAAGGTCGCCGCCCAGCGCGAGCGCATGGTCGTGCAGCAGGACGCCGCCGACAAAAAAGAGGAGCTGCGCCAGATGGTCGCCGCGCGCGATGCGCAGATCGCCTCGCTCAAGGCGCAGCTGGACGCCGGCGCCACCCAGCGAGATCTCGCGGTGACGCAAGCTGTGAATGAGGCGCGCACCGCCTTCGAGGAGGAGCGCGCCAAGCTCGCTCACGACCTGGATGCGGCTCGCTTTGACCTCGCGCGCGAAAAGGACGGCCGCGCCGCCGACCACGAGACGCGCGAGGCGGAGAAGCGGCAGATCGAGACCGCCCACGCGCTCGAGATCGAGCAGGCCCGCAAGAGCGCTCAGGACCTTATCCGCTACAAGGACGAGGAGATCGAGCGCCTGCGCGATATGAAGGCGCGCCTCTCCACCAAGATGGTGGGCGAGACCCTCGAGCAGCACTGCGAGACCCAGTTCAATCAGCTGCGCGCCACGGCGTTCCCTCGTGCCTACTTCGAGAAGGACAACGACGCCTCCGACGGCACCAAGGGTGACTTCATCTTCCGCGAGTGCGATGAGGCCGGTAACGAGATCGTGTCGATCATGTTCGAGATGAAGAACGAGAACGACACCACGGCCACCAAGCACAAGAACGAGGACTTCTTCAAGAAGCTCGATTCGGACCGCAAGAAGAAGGGCTGCGAGTACGCGGTGCTGGTCACCCTGCTCGAGCCGGAGAGCGAGCTGTACAACACGGGCATCGTGGACGTGAGCTATCGCTACGAGAAGATGTACGTGATCCGCCCGCAGTTCTTCATTCCCATGATCACGCTGCTGCGCAACGCTGCCATGAACGCGCTTGCCTACAAGCAGGAGCTCGAGCTCGTACGCCAACAGAACATCGACGTCACAGAGTTCGAGGAAAAGCTGCTGGGATTCCAGGAGGGCTTCAACCGCAACTACGACCTGGCGAGCCGCAAGTTCCAGACGGCCATCGATGAGATCGACGCCACCATCAAGCACCTGCAGAAGGTCAAGGACAATCTGATCTCGAGCGAGAACAACCTGCGTCTGGCGAACGACAAAGCCCAGGGGCTCAGCATCCGCAAGCTTACCTGGGGTAACAAAACCATGAAGGCGAAGTTCGACGAGGCCCGCGAGGAGGCGGAGCGCGCTGCCCGCGAGGGCGTCGCCGTCGAGGAGGCGCCGGGCGTCGATCCCGATTTTACGGATAGTTACG
Source organism: uncultured Collinsella sp. (assembly GCF_959026545.1). Taxonomy (NCBI): domain Bacteria; kingdom Bacillati; phylum Actinomycetota; class Coriobacteriia; order Coriobacteriales; family Coriobacteriaceae; genus Collinsella; species uncultured Collinsella sp. The sequence goes on along the minus strand of NZ_CAUFLV010000001.1, from coordinate 79,546 downwards.
AGGTGTAGCGGACGATGGTGAAGAGCGAGGCGCGCCTGACGGCCGATGCGCTGAAGCGCAAGCGCGAACGCGAGCAGGAAATCGTAAGCCAGATGATCGCCTTGTATTGCAAGGGCAATCATTCCGCGCATCGTTCGGCGCCGCTGCGAGAGCGGGGCGGCGAGATGCAGCAGATGCGGGAGGGGGCGGCCCTTCGGGAGCAGGACTCCGGGGAGCGGCGGGACCTCTGTCCCGAATGCGCCGAGCTCGAGGCGTATGCCCACGCGCGCAGCGAGCACTGCCCGTTCATGGAAGAAAAGACGTTCTGCTCGAATTGCACGGTGCACTGCTACCGACCCGAGATGCTCGAGCGCATCCGCACGGTGATGCGGTACGCGGGTCCGCGCATGCTCTTCCATCATCCCGTGATGGCGATACGCCATATGATTGAGTCGCAGCGCGAGCGACGGCGCATCCGCTCATCGCGATAGAAGAAACAATCTGATTTCGAGCGAGAACAACCTGCGCCTGGCGAACGACAAGGCCCAGGGCCTCACCATCCGCAAGCTCACGCGGAATAACCCCACCATGAAGGCAGCCTTCGCCGAGGCTCGCGAGGAGCGCGCGCTTCCGGACGCCTAAGCGCCCCGCTTGGGTGTGAGCGCGAAGGTCATCACGAGGAGCAGCGCCGTGAAGGCCATGACGAACGGCCAGCGCGTTGGATCGGAGATGCTCGACAGGCCGATGGTGAGTGAGCTCGCGAGCGCGATGGCGGGTGCCACAGCGCGGCGTACGCGCATGAGCGCGGGGGCGTCCTCGCGCAGCGCCCCGCGGAGCGCTTCGGCGTAATACAGCGGCAGGATCAGCATGGTCATTGCCACCACGACCTCGGAGATATCGCCGTTGGGAAGCAGCGCCAGGGTGCTCACCACGGCATGCACGCCAACCCAGAACAACGTGGTGGCCAATGCGATCATGGCGCTCACCACCGGGAAGCGCAGCGTCGCGTTCATGCGGCTCACGGTGCGCTCGCAAGGCATCATGTGGTGGAGCGCCAGGGACTGGGGCATGCGCAGGGTGGCAAGCACCATGCCGTTGGCACCTCCGAGCACGGCGATGAGCGCGATGACGTTGGGCAGCGCACCGGCCTGCTCGCCAAAGAGCTTGACGAACATGAGCGAGAGGCTCGCATCGCCCGCCTCGATGACGGTCTGCGGCCCGAGGAAGCACGAGATACCCACGAAGTATCCCAGGTAAAGCGCGAGGATGATGACGGGGGCGGCGATGAGCGCGCGGGGCAGGTTGCGGCGTGCATCTTTAAGTTCCGGCGCGATGCTCACTGCGGAGCTCCAGCCGTCGAAGGCGAAGGCGACGGGCGCCGCCGCGGCGATCCATGCGGTGCCGGCTGCCGGTGCGGCGGCGATGTCGGAGCTCAGCTGGGCGACCGGGTCGTTCACCATAAGGCCGATCACGCCAACGAGCACCAGAGGCAGGGCCTTGGCCAGCGTGGTGAGATTTTGGAAGTAGCCGCTCAAGGTGGGCCACAGGATGTTCCACGCGGTGCAAGCCAGCAGGAATGCCAGGCCGATGCCCATCTGCCAGGCAAATGTCCCGGGCAGGTTGAAGGTCATGCACGCGTACACGCCCACAACCCAGCTGAGCACGGAGCAGACGACGGGCATGTACAGAAAGGTGAAGTTCCAGCCGATGAACGCGGCGCGGCGCGGGCCCAGGAATTCCTCCGCGTAGGCGATCAGGCCCCCGTGGCCGGTGGTGCGCGCGGCAAAGCGGGCCAGGGTGAGGCCGCCGAAGACGATGGTCGTGGCGGCGAGCAGCATCATGGCGACGCCGAGCGCGACGTTGCCGCCGGTGGCGATGAGGACGTTGTCGGACTTGAAGAAGATGCCGGAGCCGATACAGATGCCCACGATCAGGCAGATCGCGGTGAACAGCGAGTAGCGCTTCACCGGCGCCGCGTTGGCGTTGACGGCGGTGCTCGCGCTGGCGGAGGGGCCTTCGGCGTCGCTCGCGGCGCCCGCGCGCGCGACGGCACTTTCGGCGTTGGTTGCGCCCGTGTTGGCGCCGGCGGTGTTCTCGCAGGCGGCGGAAGGGGCGGGTTCAGAAGAAGGGGTCATGGTTTCCTATCCCAGGCGCTGTGTGCGGACGCTCATGTCGACGGGCTTGGCGGTGAAGGGCGCGGTGGTGGCGAGTCCGTCCACGCCGGTGGCGGCATATTCCCCCGCGTTTTCGGGGTTGACGCCCCCGGCGGCGATGATGGTGAGGCGCGGGTCGAGCGCGCGCAGGTTGCACACGAGCTCGGCCAGCTCGTCGACTGCGACCTTGTCGAGCTGGACGCCATCGACGCCGGCCCAGGCAACGGCCCCGCGCGAGGCGGCGCAGGCGCGCGTGCAGGCGGCGTTGTGCCATGCGAGGGTGAGCGCCTGTTCGGCGTTTACCTCGACGAACAGCTTCTTCTCGATGCAGCGCGAACGGATCTGGGGCAGTTGCTCAATGAACGCGTCGATCCCTCCCATGAACGAGAGGTGATGGTCGAACACGAGGACGGTCTCGGACAGGCCCAGGCGGTGGGGGAACGCGCCGCCGGCGATGGTAGCCTCCACGAGGAGGTCCTTCACGCCCGGCATGCTCTTGCGCGTGGTGAGGATCTCGCAGGACGGGTTGGCGGCGTGCGCGGCGTCGACCATCGCGCGGGTCTTGGTCGCAACGGCGGAGAGATGGTCGAACACGTTGAGGCAGACCTTCCAGGCCTGATGGAGCTGGGCGGCCGTCCCGCCGAGGGTCATGAAGGCCTGGCCCGCCTCGAGCTCCGTGCCGTCGGGCAGGATGCATACAACGGTGCACCCAAGCTTGGTTGCGATGCGGGAGGCCACCTCGCTTCCGGCGAGCACGCACGCCTCGCGGGTGAAGTACTCCATTTCCCCCGGTTGGGCGTCGACGCCCAGAATATGGCTGGTTAGGTCGATATAAGGCACGTCCTCGGCGATGAGCTCGTCGATGCGGGCGTCGGACAGGGTGACCATCGGTCCTCCTTAGACAGGTTTCTACGGTGGAAATCGTATCATCACCGCACGATTCTCCCGCATCTATCACGCGGAAAAGGCATAATGCTGTGTGATATATGACGTCCCGCCTACAAGACGTCCCGTCGCGCTCGCTGCGCGCGCCCTTGAAAGGAGACCCATGGATCTGAACAAGCGCCCCGACGACATGGTCCGCATCACCACCCCTGAGCTTGCTCAGGCTTTCATCGAGGAGCAGGTCGCCGCCTGCCGCGAGCAGATCGGCGATAAGAAGGCCCTCCTGGCCCTGTCCGGCGGCGTCGATTCCTCCGTGGTCGCCGCGCTGCTCATCAAGGCCATCGGCAAGCAGCTCATCTGCGTGCACGTGAACCACGGCCTCATGCGCAAGGGCGAGTCCGAGCAGGTCGTCGACGTGTTCCGCAACCAGCTCGACGCCAACCTCGTCTACGTCGACGCCACCGACCGCTTCCTGTCCCTGCTCGACGGCGTTGCCGAGCCCGAGGCCAAGCGCAAGATTATCGGCGCCGAGTTCATCCGCGTGTTTGAGGAGGAGGCCCGCAAGGTGGGCGACGAGGTATCCTTCCTCGCCCAGGGCACCATCTACCCCGACATCCTCGAGTCCGACGGCGTGAAGGCCCACCACAACGTGGGCGGTCTGCCCGACGACCTGCAGTTCGAGCTCTGCGAGCCCGTCCGCCTGCTGTACAAGGACGAGGTCCGCGTCGTGGGACGCGAGCTCGGCCTGCCCGAGAACATGGTCGAGCGCCAGCCTTTCCCGGGTCCCGGCCTGGGCGTGCGCTGCCTCGGCGCCATTACCCGCGATCGCCTGGAGGCCCTGCGTGAGGCCGACGCGATCCTGCGCGAGGAGTTCGCATCCGCCGGTCTCGAGGGCAAGGTTTGGCAGTACTTCGTGTCCGTGCCCGACTTCCGCGTCACCGGCGTGAAGGAGGGCAAGCGCCTCTACGAGTGGCCGGCGTTCATCCGCGCCGTCAACACCGTCGATGCCATGACCGCGGAGGTGCCCGAGCTCGACTGGGCGCTTCTCAAGAAGATCGGCGACCGCATTGCCTCTGAGGTCGACGGTATCTGCCGTGTCCTGTACGACCTCACTCCCAAGCCCTGCGGGACCATCGAGTTTGAGTAGTCTGAACTGACGCTTCGTCGGATTTCGCGCGCAACGCGCGTCGATGGGAGAAAGGCCGGCCCACTAGGGTCGGCCTTTCTTGTTTTGTTGCAGTGGACCAAGGGGCTGCCAAGTAGACGCGGGGATCCACGAAGTTGTTACCTGCGGTTTTCTTCTTGAGAATCTTTTTGGTACTCGATCTGTCGCCCGTTTACTGCAACAAAACGCTCAGTGCTGCGTCACCTTCAGCGCGCCCGCTTCGATTTCCCAGGTGATGTTTGTGCAGGCACGCAGGAACGCGCGGTCGTGGCTTACCAACAGCAGCGCGCCGCCGAACTGCGCGAGTGCCCGTTCGAGCGCCTCGACCGAGTGCAGGTCGAGGTGGTTGGTGGGCTCGTCCATGATGATGAGCGCGGGCGCGTCCAGCAGGCCGCGGGCAATCATCAGTTTTCGCAGCTCACCGGGGCTGGTTGCAGCGCCTTCCATGATGCGGTCGGGTTCTGAGTTCAGCTGCGCCACGCAGCTGAATACATGTCCGCGGTCGGTAGGGGAGAGGGAGCGGACCTCTTCGAGTATCTGCGACCGTTGCTCCCGACTCGGCTCTTGGGGTATGTCGAGGATTGTGAGGGCGTGCGTATCTCGGTGTTCTGCCTGCAGATGCAAGAGCGCGCGAAGATGATCGAGCAGGGTGGTCTTTCCGGCACCATTTGGCCCAATGATGCCGATGCGCTCCGTATTTCCCACAAAGAGCTCCGGCAGATCGAGTTCGCTCTCGCCGCACGGGATACGGCCCGCAGGAATGCGGAGCACGGTTTTGCGGGGGCTGGGTTTGGCGTTCAGAAACAGGCTGCCATCGTAGCGCTTGGGTACGAACGTCGCGGCAGCCCTGTCTTGCGCCGCGGCCATGCGCCCGTCCATCTGTCGCAGCAGCTTGCCTCGGGCCCCGTCCTGGCCCGAGACGATTGCGAGGTCGATCTTGGCGCGTGCGCTTTTGTCCTTGGGGTCGAGCCCTCGTTTCGAGCGCCTGGCATCCGCCCGCGCAGCCTCTTGGGAGCGCTGCTCGCGCTCAGCGGCGAGTCGCGCGAGATGATCCTTCGCCCTCTTTCGTTCGTCAATCGCGGTCATTCGCTCGCGTTTCGCCTGGCTGCTTGCTTGCGAGTATCCGCCGGGGCGGATGACGATGTGAGTCTCCCCGCGGGGCCCACTTGCCTCGAACGACGCGCAGCGCGATGCGAGCGCATCTAGCAGGTCGCGATCGTGGCTCACGAGGATGCCGACGCCGGTGAAGCTGGCCAGCAGTCCTGTCAGTTGGGCACGGGCCTCGCGATCGAGGTGATTGGTCGGTTCATCCACAACGAGCACATCGGGGCGTTGCCAGAGGGAGCAGGCGATCTGCAGTTTCTTGCGCTCGCCGAAGCTGAGCTCGTCCCAGCGCCATGGCATGTCGTCGGTGAGATTCAGCTGCGTGCGAAGGCCGCGTGCCTCACGGCCAAAGTCGAGTGCGAAGTCCGCGAGCGCATGAGGCGCCTCGTCGGCTTCTTGCGGACAATAGACGGCGAACAGCCCGTTCGATACCGTGCCGGCGTCGGGCGCGATCAAGCCGCAGGCGATTTTGGCGAGCGTGGACTTCCCACAGCCGTTGTCGCCCAAAAGGCCGGTCCAGCCCTGCGGAAAGGCAATGGTCACGTTATTCAAAATGGGGTCTTGCGCCGCTGGGTACGTGTAGGTCACGCGCGAGAGTGCGAGCTGCATGAAGACATCCCCTCCTTGTTCTGTCGGAGGTCAACGGGTCAGTTGATGGGGATGTCTAAAAGCGCATGGTCGCCTTGTCTCTTCGCGGAGGTGCCCTCGCATGGAGCCCGAATCCATCGGGCGGGCGATTTGGAGTGTAGCACGCCGTCTACCATGCAGGCAACGCGGGGTAATCCGTCAGTTCCGCGCGTGGCTTGTGAGGTGCCAGCCGTTGCAATATGGGCAGCGGTAGATCGAGAGCCCACGTCTCCCGTGTTCCTCGCAGGAAATCAGGGCCGCTTCTGCCTCGGGGCGGCTTGCGTAGCGGTTCTTCGACTCGCAAGCCTTGTGGCGGAGGGCCGCGGCATGTTCAGCGTCGATTCGTTCTTCGCGTGCATGTTCGCGAGCAAAGAGGTCGTCCATACCGCCAGCGCTCAAGCCGTCCCCAAGGCCGGCCTCGAATGCCGCTCGTTGCTTGGCGCGCGCTGAGCGCTTGTTGCTCGCCATGGTAACTCCCATCGATAAAGGAATCGGGGCGGGTATCGCGGATCGCTGCGCCCGTCCCCGATTGAATCGCTGTTTGTGCGATCGGCACGAGGCCTGAACGACTGTGGGCGGAATTACCCTCGGTCTTCTAGTGGTGACAGGCGTGCTCCGGGCCCATGGCGTCGAGCTGCCCAGTGGCGATGCGCTCGGCGGCGGCTCCCACGGTCGCGGACTCAGCATCGTGCAGGACGGTGATGCCCGCGGCGGCAAAGCCTTGCATGGGGCGCATGCCCATGCCTACGGCCACGATGGCGTCGATGCCGACTTCGGCGAGGATACGCACGGGCCGCATGCAGCCGCCCTCCTCGTGAGGGGGATTGGCGATGGTGCCCTCGACGGAGACCTTGCCGTCCTCGATGTTCAGGATGGTGAAGCAGTCGGCGTGGCCAAAATGCGCGGAACGCTGGGCGTCAAGGCCGCCTTTGCCAACGGAGGGAACTGCGAGCTTCATGTGCAAAACCACCTTTCCGGGCGCGTCCATTGACGCGCGGTGAAGATAAACCGACACCCATGGTAACGCGTTTCCGCTCGCTCCGCATGTCGAGGCCTTAGCTCGCAGCTAATGAAATCCCCGGCAGAGGTGCAAATAATGGGGGGTGTCGAGGCGACTTGAGGGATGGGTCGCTGTCATGGGAGGGAAAACGTGGAAAATAATCAGGTAAAACAGCCGCGTTCCGGGACCGCCATTGCCGGGTTGGTGCTCGGAATCATCGCGCTCCTCACGTCCTTGCTGCCGATCATCAACAACGTGTCGTTCTTCATGGCGCTCGTCGGCGCCGTGCTCGCCATTGCCGGGCTTGTGTCTTGCCTGCGTGGAAAGCGCGCGGGCAAGGGCCTCGCCATCGCCGCGATTGTGGTGAACATCGTTTCCGTTGCAGCTGTTTTGGGTAGCCAGAGCATGTATAGCGCTGCAATCGACGACGCCGTGAACGGCCCGAAGGCCGTGCAGTCTTCAAAGGACGATGCCTCTGAGGACGATGATTCCAGCGATGATGAGCCTACGTCGTCTGCTGATGAGAAGCTCGCCGTGGGAGCTTCGGTCGAGCTGTCCAACGGCATGACGGTTTCGGTGGACGAGGTCACGCCGGGCCTCACCAATTACGATGGCACCGCCATGACCGGTGTGCGCGTCACCTACACGAACAACAGCGATGAAAAGCTATCGTTCAACTCGTACGACTGGAAGGGGGAGAGCGCGAACGGCGTCCAGGGCGATAATACGTATTATTCCGAGGCGACCGAAGAGCTTTCCTTTGGTGACCTGTCGGCGGGAGGCACGGTGAGCGGCTATGTGTACTTCGAGGGCGATGTCTCGAGCATCCTGTATTATTCTTCGCCATTTGCCGACAAGCCCGCTGCGACTTGGGCGATAGCCTAAGCGGTTTGAACGGGGTGCCGCTGAGATTTCGCGCGGGCGTGGGGAATCTCGGCACATGTGAGGTGCTTGGCGAAAGTCCCGGCATAATCGCATCGATCGGAACGTGGCGGTGATTTGGGCCAAAGGGGCGCATCGGGCATGCGCCCCTTTGCGTAGAACGTGATTACAATGGGAATGGAGAAAGTGGAGGCCGGTCATGACGGAGCGGTTAACTGAAGAAGTGCTGCAGGAGCTGTTGGATGCTCCGAGCCTCGACGCGTTCGTCGACGGGCGCGAATTCCCTGCTGAGACGCTGGTGGGATTCTTGGGGCGCATGCTCGAGAAAAAGCACCTCAAGCGCTCGCGCGTGGTGCGCATGGCAGACCTCAACGAGACGTTCGGCTACCAGATCTTCACGGGCGCCCGCAATCCCTCGCGCGACAAGGTCCTGCAGATTGCCTTCGCCATGGCACTCACCCTGCGCGAGACGAACCGGGCGCTCAGAGCCGCCGGGACGAGCTCCCTCAACCCCAAATGCCGCCGCGATGCAATCATCATCTTTTGCATCGGCCAGGGGTGCAGCCTCCAGAAGGTGAACGAGGAACTGTATCGCCTGGGCGAGGAGACCGTCTGCTAAATGTCTCCGTGCGCTGGTATGATGCAGGTCATGGGGAATTCCGAAGACATATCCACATTCAATGCCTCGAACCGGGGGGACGGCGCGTTCCGCCACGAGCTCGAGGTGTTCCTGTCCCGCGCGTCCGAGGCCACGACGTGGCATGTCGAGCGGGTGATCAAGCAGTCCGACTTTGAGACGACCGAGTTGGTCCGCGGGTGCCCGGGTGCTGGCAGGGCCGGCAGGTACATCCGCAAGACCATCGACGCCTCTTCAGGCGTCGGCGGGGCGTATGAGGAGCTGTGGCGCGCCCAGGAGCAGGGAATGAGCCTTGCCTGCGTCCCAAGGCTGATTGAGTGCTCGCGCAACGGCGGCACGATGACCGTCGTGATGGAGCACGTCGACGGCTGTACGGTCGAAGAGCTGGAGCGGGCTCTCGGCGCGGGCGAGGTGCTCGCCACCTCGGTGCTGCCCGCTTTGTGCCGGTCGGTGACGGAACTGCACACGGCGTTCGACCGCCCGATCATCCATCGAGACCTCAAGCCGACGAATGTGATTATGCGTGGCGGCGAGGCGGTCATCATCGACTTCGGGAGTGCGCGCACGTGGAATCCCGATGCGTCGACCGACACCACGCATTTCCTCACGCGATGCTACGCCCCGCCCGAGCAGTTCGGGTTCGGGCAGACCGACGAACGCACCGATGTCTACGCGCTCGGCAAGATCCTCTATTTCTGTCTGACGGGTGAGCAGCCCCCGAATATCTGCGGGGCCGAGGAATGCACCCAAAGGGGCATCGGAGGCGCATGGGCGCAGGCCATAGGAACTGCGTGCGCGTTCGATCCCGCTGCCCGGTATGGCTCGGTTGCGGATTTCGGCGCAGCGGTCACCGCCGCGGCCGGGCGTGTGCCCGCCGGCGTGTCAAAGCGAGGGGCCGGCGCAGCTCCCGCCTTGCGAGAGTCCACGAGGGTCTTGCGAGAGTCTGCAAATAGCCGGAGGCAATCGGTCCGTGTTCCCACGTGGATGGGGCGGGCCTGGAACGTCTGGGTCCTGCTGATGCTCGTCGCGATGCTGTGGATGAGCGTCGACACGATCTTCAACCCTTTGCCGCAGGATGCGGGGAAGTCTGTGGGGCTCCTGTTCGTTCAGAACATCGTCTGCATCGATCCCATATTGATCATCGGGTCCTACCTGATGCTCGATCGCCGCAGGATCCGCGAGAGGTGTCCCGCCTTGGCGCGATGGGGCGTTTTGCGCGAAACCGTCTACGGCCTCATCGTGATCGTCGCCATCCTCTTTGGGGGTGCGCTCATCATGGTTCTGGTTGAGTGATCGTAAACTCACAACGACGTGGCTGTGGAGCTGAAATCGCACCGTGTCCAAAGTGTCGCGCGTTCGGCGGCGGGGCCGGTGCGTCCGCTCTGCGGCCGTGGGCAGATGCGTCCCGCCTCGTCTGTCTAGAGGCTGAAAGCCCACAGGTTGGCGCATTGCGCGAGAATGCGCTCGAGGTCCCAGGGGTGCGTGCTGTTCTGCTCGCTGTTGGGGTCTCGCACCGTAACCTGTCCGTTCTCGGCGAGGCCCGCGAGTACGATGAAATGCCCCGTGGTCGTGAAGTCGCCGGGCCGTACGCTGCAGATGACGGGGTGGCCCGCCTCTAACTCGGCGCGGACGGCATCGGCGGATGCTGAGATTTCCCGGGAGTTCAGGCCGATTGAAGCCGCTCCGTCGCTCATGAGGGTCCATGCGGTCATGCCGTCAACGGTGTGGCCCTGTTCCTCACTGAGGCGAGCCATCGCGGTGGGATCGAGATTCGTGTTTCCCGTTAGCGCGACGTATGCCATGGACAGGCACGTGGGCCCGCAGCCATTTTCGCGCATGTTTCCACCGGCGTAGGGCTCCTCGGACCATTGAGGATCGGTTTGGTACAGGTATGGAACTTCGCCCTGCCGCCATCCCCCCACGGGCGTGGAGCTCGCCGGTTCGCCCTTGCCGGCGACGGGACTCGTGAGCGTTTCTATGCGTCCTCTGATGAGCGACTGCGCGACGAATAGGGCGGCGAGCGCAAGGGCTGCCACGAGGATGAGCTTGCCCCGACCGCGCCCTCGTTGCCTCTTGCGTTCGCGTCGCCCGTCACCGGAATCAAATCCGCTATCGGGCCTGAAGCACCCGCCGCTCGCCTTGCGCCTTGCGCCTGCCGTCTGTTCCGCGCCCGCCGTCGGGCCCTGCCCGTTCCCGCGTCTGAAGCGCCCGCTGTCGATGGGTCCGTCGAAGACACGCGTGGGGCGGTATGCGGGCTGGCGTCTTTGGGTGTGCATGGCGGTCCTCCATGGTCGGTATGTGTACAACACCCATGGTGACCTGCACTTCTAACTCGATGATGACGCTACCGTGACGGAACGGTCACAGTGCTAAAGGAGGGGTTAAACCTTTCTTAACACAGTGTGAACCTCCCGGCGGGGACGGGAGGCAGCCGTGCCCCCCGCGCTCGGGTCCCGTCGCCGCCGGGCTGACGCGTGCCGTCCGGTGCACGGCCAATCGTATGCCGTCCTACTCGGGTCAGTCGGCGAGGTCTTCGAAGGACCCTGCGCGGTAATTCTTGAAAACGATGCCATCGCCGTCCTGCGTGGCGTCCAGATCGACGTCGGCCATGATGCCGAAGTCGTGGTCGCCGTCCGAGTCGTGGAAGATCTGGTGCACATGCCAGACGTGCTCGCTGAGTTCGTCAGAATCATCGATCTCGAGGAACGCGGCCGATCGCGCATCGGCATCGGTGAGCAGGTCCTCGTGGGCCCCGTAGAACGCATCGAGCACGCGGCCCCAGCGGAACTCGCCGAAGCCCCAGTCCTCGTCGAGGGCTCCGAGTTCGGCGGCCTTGTCGAGAGCGGCGAGGCGCACGCGCTGGAACAAAGCGTTGCGGACCATGAGCGTCATGCCGCGGCGGTCGGCCACCACCTCGTCGGTTCGCTTGAGCGGTACCGCTCCGGGCGCCGCTCCGGCGTTCTCCCATTCGTCCACCAGGCTGGAGTCGACCGAACGCACGACGAGGCCCAGCCACGAGACGATATCGTCGAGCTCTTCCGTCCCGCGCTCGACCGGCACGGTGCGGTCGAGCGAGCGGTAGGCCTCGGTGAGGTAGCGTAGAAGAATGCCCTCGCAGCGAGCGATCTTGTACTGGGCGATGTAGCTCTTGAAGTCGCAGCCCGTTTCGAGCATGTCGCGCAGCACGGACTTGGGGCTGAGCTCGTAGTCGTTCGCCCAGGGCACCTGCGCGCAGTACTTCGCGAACGCGACCTCGAGCATGTCCTCGAGCGGCTTGGGGTAGCTGACGTCCTCGAGGCGGTCCAGGCGCTCTTCGAAGTCCACGCCCTCGGCCTTCATGGCGCTCATGGCAGCGTCGCGGGCACGTCGCTCCTGCGCGCGCAAGATTTGCTTGGGGTCCTCGAGGGTCGCCTCGACCATCGAGATGAGGTCGAGCGTGTACGTGGGGCTCTCGGGATCGAGCAGTTCGAGCGCGGCGAGCAAAAACGGGGAGAGCGGCTGGTCGAGGGCGAAGTCCTCGGGCAGGTCGACCGTGAGGTAATAAGCTGCCGGCCCGTCGAGGGGGTGACCAGTTGCGGCGTTCGTATCGCCGAGCGGTCGACCGTCGTTGTCGTCCGCGCCGTCATCCTCATTGGCCGTGGCGTCGAGTGCCCTGAGTGCATCTATGTTCTTTGGGGCCTCGGTGAGCGAGACCGTCTTGTCGCTCCCGATGCCGTTATCGGCGTCTGCCTCGGTTCCGCAGGCTTCGCGCACCACAACGCCCGCATCGATGAGCGTGGCAAAGATCTCGGCAGCCCGGAGCTTGAGCTTCGCCTTCTCCTCCGGGGTCTGCAGGGATGCCTCGATCAGCTCGAGGACGCGGGCCCAGGCGTCACCGCCCTGCTCGACCTCGGCGAGCACCATGGAGTGCGTGATGCGCAGCCTCGGCTTGAGCATCTCCGGTTCACTTTCGATGAGGCGCGTGAAGGTCGCCTCGTTCCAGGTGACAAAGCCCTCCGGCGGCTTCTTCTTCTTGAGCCTCTTCATCTTCTTGGGGTCGCCCATGGCCTTGAGCTCGGCTTTGTGGTTCTCGATCTCGAACTCGGGTGCCTCGGCGATGACGACGCCCTCGGTGTCAAAGCCCGACCGCCCCGCGCGCCCGGCGATTTGGTGGAATTCGCGTGAGCGCAGGCGGCGCTGCTTGCGACCGTCGAATTTGGTGAGGCCGGTGAGCAGGACGGTGTGGATGGGCACGTTGATGCCCACACCCAGGGTGTCGGTGCCGCAGATGACGGGCAGAAGGCCCTGCTGCGCAAGCTTTTCGACGAGCAGGCGGTAGCGCGGCAGCATGCCGGCGTGATGGAGCCCGACGCCACTGGAGATGAGGTGCTTCAAGGTCTTGCCGAACGCCGTGGTGAAGCGCCCGCCCTTGATCGCCTCCTTGATGGCCTCGCGCTGCTCTTTACTGGCGACGCCGTAGCTGGCGAGCGAGCGGGCAGACTGCAGGGCGGCGTCTTGCGAGAAGTGCACGATGTAGAGCGGGGAGTCCCCTTGGCGAAGTGCCAGCTCCACAGTGCCCTCGAGCGCGGTTTTGACGTACTCGTAAGAAAGCGGGATGGGTCGCGGGGCGTCGGCGATGAGCTCGAGGTCGCGGCCTGTTGTGCGGTTAAGGGTCTGGCCGATGGCGGTCATGTCGCCCAGGGTCGCACTCATGAGCAGGAATTGCGCGTGGGGCAGCGTGAGCAGGGGAACCTGCCAGGCCCAGCCGCGGTCGGGGTCGGAGAAGAAATGGAACTCGTCCATGGCGACGCAACCGACGTCGGTGTCCTCTCCCTCGCGCAGCGCCTGGTTGGCAAGGATCTCGGCAGTGCAGCAGATGATGGGGGCACCGGTGTTGATATGCGAATCGCCGGTGATCATGCCGACGTTGTCGCGGCCCAGGATATCGACCAGGTAGAAGAACTTCTCGCTGACGAGGGCCTTGATGGGGGCGGTGTAGTATGCACGCTGACCGCTCGCCATTGCCATGAACATCATACCGAGCGCGACGAGCGATTTGCCGGAACCGGTAGGCGTGCCGAGGATGACGTTGCTACCTGCAGCCAGGGCGAACAGCGCGTCCTCCTGATGCGGCCAGAGGTCGATGCCACGTGCGGCAACCCAGTCGATGAAGCGTTCGTAGGCTTTTTCTGACGTGAGCCAAGGTTCGAGTTCGGATCCGGGAGAACAGGTCCGTGCGACAGGGGCGTCGTCGCTGTCGAAGGGACCTTGCCCGTCAGCGTACTCATCGGTTGTGTTGCCGCTGGTGTCCGCAGCCTCGGGCTCCCACCAGCTTGGGGCAAGCGAACCAAGCGACCCGTGGGCGAAGGGGTCGAAGGCGTTTTGAGATTCAAGCTGCTTGGATGCGTCTGGCATGGGCAGGTCCGTTCTATAAGGCATTTTTCCTTCATTATGACGTAAAGATCGGGTTGCGGGATGCGATGGGATTGCGGGAGGGGGCCGCGCACGCGCGGCCCCCTCCTCCTGTTGTGATCACAGGGTTTCAAGACGCTTGTGGCGCGCTGGCTCAATTGTCCCGATGCACGACGGGGATGAGAAAGGTGTTGGCACGATGTGAGTTAGACAAACGATGATCGGGCCTGCGCAACATTTGGGTATTTTGACCACTTTCGTAAATCCACATGGACACGTGGGGCGTGGTGAGAAAAGCCTATGCAAATAGCAACTTAAATGCGGTCAGAATATGCATCTTTACGCGCGGCGAGATGGTGACGTCGGTTGCGCAGGTTGTCAATCGCGTAGCTCATGCCGTAGGGGATATATTCTCCGGCGAATAGGTCTTCGGGCAGATAGTCGATGAGGCTCTGCGGAAGTTCGAGTGCAGCCTGGAGTTGTTCCTGTGTGGCGGGTTGCGCTGCGGGCCGTGCATATACAGCGTGGACGGTCGCACCCTGCTCGGTTAGCCGCTGCTCGTACTCGGTGATGGGCTGATCGGGATGGGCGGCGCGGTCGTCGTGCGTGGCGCACGTTACATTCCATCCAATGGTCTTGAACTGCGGAAGAGAGAACTCATACAACGGCAGGCTATCGGTGCGCAGCGCGAGAATGCCGTCGGCTTTAAGCAGCGGTCGGTATCCATCGAGGTGCTCGGCGGTCGTTACGCGCAGGCGGGCGTTGCGTCGTTTAGGGTGCGGCGTGGGAAAGTTGATCGAGATGCTCGAGAGTTCGCCCAGGGCGAAGATGCGGTCGAGCCTGGCGGCGTCTCCGGGAATCACGAGGGCATTTTTGAGCCCACGATCGAGAACGAGCTGCGCGGCATGCACCACGCACACGGGTTCGCTGTCCATGCCGATAAAGAGCGTGTCCGGATGACGGGCGGCCATGGCGGCGATATAGGCTCCTTTTCCGCATCCAAGATCGAGATGCACCCGCTCAAAGCGCTCGGTGCCATGCTCGGTGAGCGGATGGCACGCTTCGGCCCAGCGCCCCCGATACGCTGCGGCACCAGTCTCGATGGCGTTGGCTGCGCGCTCGATGCGCTGGTCGAGGACGAAGTTTTTGGGCATACGTGCATGCATGGCGGAAAGGTCTCCTGGATATCGCGGCGCGCTGCACGGTGGAATGTGGCGCGGCGGCGGATGGCGGTCGTTGGCGTCCGATATGGCGGCTGCATGTTCGCGGCTGCCACTGGAGTGGCGCGCGCCATGCGTCTGAATGGGCGTCGTGCTCGAGTTCTCAATCAAGGCGTTCGAGCACGAGATACCGATTGAGGGTACCAGACGCGCCGTCCGAGGAGTAGCGCGCGACCTCCCGTACCTTGGTGCCCACAGATGCTACAAGCTCGTCGATCTCGCATTCGTCAAAGTGGTGACAGTAGCGCAGCGGAGAGGGGTCGGATTGCCATCCAAGGAAGTGGTCATTTGGCTCAAGCTGCGATATGTCGATATCCATGGCAAGCGCCTCGTCTGCCTTCAGAGCCTTGGCAGCAAGGCGCGTGTCGTTCATGAACTGCCAAAACGACAGGACGATCAGGCCGCCCACGCGTGCGTGTTCGATGAGCGCCTCGAACACGCGATGTCTGAGGTATGCGCTGGGCACATGGTGCATGAAGCCAAAGGAGACCGACAGGTCGCAGAGGGGGCATTCCGGGATTTTCGCGTTGCTCGAGACGAGGGTATCCAGGATGTCGCATTGGCGGAAGCGGCATGCGATGCGGTCGTTCTGACCATGCTCTGCCAGGGCGGCGCAGTTGTCCACCGCGTGAAACTCAAAGTCGATGCTGGGAAACGCGGTGGAGAGGAAATGCTCAAACCGCAGGTTGCCGCTTGCCATATCGAACACGAGGCGCGTCTGAGGCGCCGCCGCACCCACCCAGCCATGCTCGCGCAATATGCTTCCGAGCCGCTTCCAACCTTCCCATGGTGCCGACCTCGTGGCGGAAAAGGATGCTGCGTTATCCCGGTAAAAGCGGTTGTTGAGCGCGATGAGCGCCTGCGCGGTCGTGGTGTCCATGGGCCTCCTGGATTCCGTGAGTCGGTGCCGCATCGAGTGGCTGCGTGTCTTTAGGGCGAGCGCATGCACCGTGAGGTTTCCCTATTGTAAGCTCCCACGTCCGCCGGAGGCGGTGCGCGGACGTCATATACAATGGACGCCATGGAACAGATTATCTTGGACATACTGGCGGAGCTTCGGTCCGGACGCGTGGTCGACGATCGCGTGCTACTCAAGCTGAGTCATGCCGCTGCACGTCGGGAGCATGCCGACAAGCGCATGTTTGCCAAGCGTCGGCTTTTGCCGTTCTACCAGAGTGTTAAGCGCAACGATCAAAAGCGCTGGGAGGCGTGGGGCGTTACGCCCGAACTCGAAGAGCGCTTGCTCGCCGTGCTGCGCATGAAGCCTCGTCGCAGCGCCTCGGGTGTCGCAACGATCACGGTCATCACCAAGCCATGGCCCTGTGGTGGCGACTGCCTCTTTTGCCCCAATGACCTGCGCATGCCCAAGAGCTACCTGCACAACGAGCCGGCATGCGAACGCGCCGAGCAAAACTGGTTCGACCCGTATCTGCAGGTTACCTCCCGTCTGACGGCGTTGACGCAGATGGGACATGCTACAGACAAGATTGAGCTGATCGTTCTCGGCGGGACCTGGAGCGATTATCCACGGGAATACCAGGTCTGGTTCATCTCGGAACTGTTCCGCGCGCTCAATGAGTTTGACGAGGAGTCAGCGGCTTCCGACATCGCCGAGCGTCGGAGCTGGTACCGCAGCGCGGGGTTTCCGCAGACTGCGGAGCAGTTCGCGTTATTTGCGCAGGGTGCGCAGGAGGAGATCGCCGAAGGGGCCCTCTCCTACAACCACGCTTTTCGGCTGCTGTACGGCAACAGCGAGCCGTGGCGTTTGGCCAGTCGCGCCCAGACGGCCACGTTCGATGAGCTCGAGCTGCGGCAACGCGAAAACGAGGGCGCACGTCATCGTGTGGTGGGCCTTGTAGTCGAGACGCGCCCCGATGCGATCACGCCCGCAGCCCTCATGCTGATTCGCCGCCTGGGTTGCACCAAGGTGCAAATGGGCATCCAGACGCTTGACCAGGAGATCCTTGACTTGAATGAGCGCGGCATCTCGATTGAGCGCATAGGGCGGGCATTTGAGTTGCTGCGCATCTTTGGCTTCAAGATCCACGCGCATGCCATGGCGAACCTGTTGGGGTCGACTCCCGAGCGCGATAAGGCCGACTACGACCGCCTGGTGCGGAGCGCACCGTTCCAGCCCGACGAAATCAAGCTCTACCCTTGTGCCCTCATCGACGGCTCCCGGCTCACCGAGCGCTATGAACTTGGCTTATGGCGCCCCTACACCGAGGGGGAACTGCTCGACGTGTTGGCGAGCGATGTCGCCGTCACGCCGCCGTTCTGCCGTATCTCCCGCATGATCAGGGATTTCTCGTCGCACGATATCGTGGCGGGCAACAAGAAGCCCAATTTGCGCCAACTCGTCGAGCGGAGCCTGCGCGACATGGGCAGTTCGGACGGCGTCCAGGAGATTCGATTTCGAGAGATCGGAACGAACGACATCGATCTGGGCGACCTGGTCCTCGATGTCGTCGGGTACGAGACGAGCAACACGCACGAACGCTTTTTGCAGTGGATCTTGCCCGACAACCGCATCGCCGGCTTCCTGCGCCTGTCTTTGCCGAGTGCCGCGTATGTGCAGCGTCTCGCGGATGAGGCGGGGAGCGAGGGCCTTCCCGTCCGCGCGGGCGAGGCCATGATTCGGGAAGTGCACGTGTATGGCATCGCTACGCAGCTTGGTGAGGATGGCACGTCAGCCCAGCATCTTGGGTTGGGGAGGCGGCTCATCGAGCGCGCCTGTGACATCGCGCGCGAGGCGGGATACGAAAGCATTAACGTGATCAGCGCCGTGGGCACGCGCACGTATTATCGTCGCCTTGGGTTTAAGGACCACGGGCTTTATCAGCAAAGGAAGCTTTGATGGAAAAGAGGGGAAACACGGCCGCCGGTATTGCCGCGGGCGTGGCGTTTGGCGCCGTGGCCGTTGGCGCGGCGGCGATAGCCGTTGGATCGAAATGCCTTCAGGTCGCCCGCACGCACGCTGGATTGGCGCGCGTGAAGATGGTGCGCGGCGCCCAGGGAGAGCTCGTGCGCGTGTTGCAGCAGGGTGGGGTGTATCAAAGTGCCACCTATCTCGGTCGCCGCAGGTTCGAGCCCGTGTTCGAGTATATCCGCGCCTTCGATGCGATGTTTGAGGCGGAGGATTCCATGCGCGGCATCGTTGGCCATGGCATCGAACGAGTGCTCATGCTCGGAGGTGGTGGATACTCTTATCCCAAGCATGCGCTCGCCACCCATCGTTTGCTTGCCATGGACGTCGTCGAGCTTGACGCGTCGGTGACCCTGCTTGCTCGTCGATGGTTTTACCTGGACGAACTTGAGCGCATGGCGGGAGACCGTCTGAGTCTCATCACCGCGGACGCTCGGTCGTATATGGGCGAGGCTCTTGCGGCGGGCATGCGGTACGACGTGGTCGTGAACGACTGCTTTGCCGGGTCGGAGCCAGTTCGGTCGCTCGCCACCGTGGAAGCCCTCTGCCAGGCAAAGGTGTGTCTCAACGAGGGCGGCCTGTACGTGGCCAACGTGGTATCGACCCACGGGGGCGAGAACATAGACTTCCTGCGCAACGTCGTTGCCACGGCTTCGGCGGTGTTCAAACGCGTCTGGGTCGTGCCCTGCGTGGATGAGGCCTTTGCGGGAGAAGATAACTACCTGGTGATCGCGAGCGACGTCGACGCTTACGATTTCGAGGGTGCGGTTCCCTTTGCTGCCGACTTCCTCGGTGAGGTGCTGCGCGACTAGCCGTACTGCGCGCTTCGCCATGCGTCGCGCCAGTCGAGCACGCGTTGCTTCATGCCCTCGATGTCGAGGACGCCCTCGGCGAAACCCTTGCGAACGAGCTCTTGCGGTAGGAATTCGTCGTACTTGTCGAAATACGGAACTTCGCCTGGGTACACGAGGTCAATGGGGTCGAATTCTGCTTCCGCCTCGGCGGCGACCGCTTCGAAAAACGTTTCGGGGTCCGCCTTCATCCTGAACTGCATGAAGTAAGGGCGCGAGGGATCGAGCCCCTTGAGCCCCAGCTCTCGCGCGCATTTGATCTTGAGCAGCCGCTCGAGCGCCAGGAAAGCGTAACTTCCGAGCCAGGGGAACAACGCCCAGGTGTCTCCACCCAGATTGATGAGGGGGCTTGAGGCGCGCCCGGTGATGCCCGCGTTGGATGCCACGTGTCGTGCCTGTGCCAGTCGAGCCCGCGCGTTCTCCATGATGTAGGGATAGACGTCACGCTCCGCGAGCACGTGCCTCATGCGTTCCAGGACATACGTGTCGATATCGCCCGCGCAATCGCCAAAGTACGCTGGAACGCGGCCTTTGATCTGCGTGCAGTACACGAGGTGACGCTTCCAGTCGACCTCCTCGACCAGCCAGCAGTGCCCGGCGATGGCGATGCGCTCGCCAGCGGGTGGCGGATTCACAATCGTGCCGAGTTCCGCCGACTCGCATCTCACCGTGAACTCCTCGTTTTCCTGGAACACCGCGTAGAACTTGAATGAGTTGGTGAGCCGTTCACCGGCGAGGCCCACAATCAAGCCGCCGTTTTCGGTCGCCTCGATATGGTCGGTTTCCAAAAGATGCCGCAAGAGGCAACGGAGGTCGTCGGCATCGACGCGATGGAAGTATGAGAGCGTCAACACGCGTGCGGCGAGCTCGGTGGGAGTGAGTTCCCCGCAGCTGGCGAGCGTGCTCATGACCTGATGGTAGAGCAGGCTGTACGGAAGGCGATCAAGCGCGGGTGGTTCGACCCAGTGCTCCTCGCGGTAGAGCTGCACGAGCGCGATGCCCTGCAAGAGCTTCCAAGGGATGGTTTCGGGCAGCATGGAGCGGGGTTCGGGTTGCTCTTCGCGCATCACGAAGTGCATCTCGGGTGGAAGGTCGCGGCGTCCGGTGCGCCCCATGCGCTGCAGGAAGCTCGAGACGGTAAAGGGGGCATCGATTTGGAACGCGCGCTCGAGGCGTCCGATGTCGATGCCCAGCTCGAGCGTCGCGGTGGTGACGGTGGTCTGCGCCTGCTCTTCGTCGCGCATGAGCTCCTCCGCCGATTCACGATACGCCGCCGAGAGATTACCGTGGTGGATGAGGAAGCGGTCGGGTTCGTGATTGGCCTCGCAATATGCACGCAGATTGGCGCAGACGGACTCCGCCTCCTCTCGCGAGTTTACGAACACCAGGCATTTGCTGCCGCGGGTCCGCTCGAAGATGTATCCAAGACCCGGGTCGGCATCTTGCGGCGCCAAATCGGTCCGCGCGGCGAGTTCGGTTGCGGTTGGTGCGTCGATGCGGACATCATCGGGCGCGGGAAGGCTGCGCCGCGCACCGTCGTCGATTACGTCCGCCTCCTGCGCCCGTGCGCCGTCTAGGGCACGCTCCGCCGCCTGCGGTCCGCCAATGTAGAAATGCTCCATGGATAGACGCCACGTCTTGCGCGTCTCCTCAAAGCGGGGGATGACACATCCACGACCCGTTCCGCTGGAGAGGAATGCCCCCGTGCGTTCGGGGTCACCGATGGTGGCGGAAAGTCCGATGCGGCGCGGATTCACGCCCGCCATGCGCGAGAGGCGTTCGATGAGGCAGAGGGCCTGCCCGCCGCGATCGCCGCGCAGCAGTGAATGCACCTCATCGATGACCACGTAGCGAAGGTCTCCAAAAAGCCGCCCAATCGCCGCGTGCTTGTGGAGCAAGAGGGCCTCGAGCGACTCGGGCGTGATTTGCAGGATGCCGCTCGGGTGTTTGAGCAGCTTTGCCTTGTGCGAAGCGGCAACATCGCCATGCCAGTGCCAGACGGGGATATCGGCCTCTTCGCAGAGGTCGTTCAGGCGGTAGAACTGGTCGTTGATAAGAGCTTTGAGCGGGCCGATGTAGAGCACCCCGACCGTTGCGGGCGGGTTCTCCCAAAACTCGGTGAGTATGGGGAAGAAGGCGGCTTCGGTCTTGCCCGAGGCGGTCGAGGCGGTGAGCAGCACGTTCTCATCTGTGTTGAAGATGGCATCTGCTGCGGCGACTTGGATCGACCGGAGGTTCTCCCAGCTATGCGAGTAGATGAAGTCCTGTACAAACGGCGCGTATCGATCGAATGTGTTCAAGCTGCCTCCCGGACTAGATGGTGAATTCCGCGAAGGGGGTCGTGTTGCTCGGCGCGCTGGCGTCCGCGACGCCGACGGTGCCAGATGCCATCAACTCATGAAGATCGGTATTAGGGTTTTGGCACATGATGTCTAGCAGCTCGATGAAATCGCGAATCACCTCGCGCGGGGTGAGGTGCGTCTCTGCGCCCACACGCCCGAACTCGATGGTGAGGAACTCCACTAAGTCCGCATCGCGAAGCGTGCACGTATATCCAAAATAGCCGGCGTGTATCTGCGCAATCTTCTCGATGAGCACGAGTAGCTCCTCGTAGGTGAGGGGCTGCAGGCGAATGATGGGCGCCAACATGTCGCGCATTCCCTCGCGTGCGAAGCGGCCTTGGGTAAGGCGGCTTCGCAATGCCTCGTAGGAGAAGACGCCCCGTCTGCGGTCTTCGATGGACGTGGGGGTGCCTCCCATGATGATGCCCAGGTGATGAGCTTTGCCCTGCAGGGTATCGTTGTACATCTGCAGGATCTTCTCGTAGTTGTACTGGCGCGTGACGGCATTTGGGATCTTATAGAGGTTGACCAGCTCGTCGATGAGGACGAGCAGACCTTTGTAGCCCGCCCCCGTGAGGAAGCGCGCCAGCAGCTTGACGTAGTCGTACCAGGTGTCGTCGTCGATGATCGCGGTGACCCCCAGCTCGGAGCGCGCCTCCGTCTTGGTGCGGTATTCGCCGCGCAACCATTTGACGGCGAGTGCCTTGGTCTCCTCGTCTCCCGTGGATACGGCGTTGCGGTAGATGCCCAGCACGCGGCTGAACTCATATCCGTGGACCATCTCCTCGATGGCGGCGAATTGGGCGCGTATCGAAGTGCCGGCAGGCGTGCTACCTGCGACATGTCCGTTTGACACATCCCCTTTTGACATGTCTTCCCTCGAAGCGTCTTCCGCCTCGAGATTCTGCACCCAGCGGTCGAGGATCAGGTTGAGTGCACCGCCCTCGGGACGGGTCTTGGTCGAGAGGTTGCGCACCAGTTCGCGGTAGGTCGCCAAACCCTGGCCCTGGCCGCCTTGCAGTCGGCGCTCTGGGGAGAGATCCGCATCTGCCACAACAAAGCCCTCGCCCATGGCGTGCGTGCGGATAGTCTGCAACAGGAAGCTCTTTCCCGCTCCATACCGGCCAACGAGGAAGCGGAAGCTTGCTCCGCCGTCGGAGATGAGCGAGAGGTCGGTGAGCAAGGCTTGAATTTCGAACTCGCGCCCCACGGTGATGTAGGGCAGGCCTATGCGCGGCACGACGCCGCCTTTGAGCGAGTTAAGGATGACGGCGGCCACGCGTTTGGGGACGCGGGGCGCGGTGGTGATCTGGTCAGTCATGGGCAAGGAATTCCTCCACGTCTTCGCGATAATCCTCGATGAGCTCGGGGCCGGATGCCCCGTATTCGATCGTGGTGTCGCCTATCAGGTCGAACAAGGCATCGTTGATGGCGTCCACGGCCATGTCCTCGGATGTCCCCAGCACCTGGAGTGCATCGCGCGCACCTGGGGCGTCACCCTCCGCAAGGGATCTGAGATACGACTCCTGCTCGGGGGTCAATGGCCGGGCGGCGTGAACTCTGGGCACCGGCGCGGGAGGGACGGGGGGCTCGATGGGGGTTCGCGCCCGCTCGATACCGTCTTCCTGGGGTGCGGTGACTGGGCTTTGTGGCTCGGCGAGCGCGTTCGATGGGCGGCCTTCGTCGGCCGATCCACAAGAGGAGACGATGGTGCCCGTCCCTTCACGCTCTTCATCGATGAGCAGAGACTCGCGCGTGGATACCGCCGCGCGTCGGATGTCGGCCAGCTGAGAGAGGTCAATGGTGATGTGCCGCGGCGCGTGTGCCGCATGCCAGCTCATCCACGCGGCCACTTCCTCATCGATGAACTTCTCCAGGTACTTGGGAAGCGGCTTGGTCTCTTTGAGCGGATGCTCGTATCCGAGCGCCGTCCGCAGACTACGGTCGACCGCGCGCATGCATATGCCGAGCTTGGGGCTGCGCGAGCGGCTTCCGTGGATTCGCTCGCACGTCCATATGCCGTTTTGACATCGGTACCGATGGACCTCGTCAAGTTGATACACGGTGTCTACGTGACGCCGGGGTGAAAAGAAGACGGCTGAGCCGAACATGGTGTAGGGCAGAGCGACCTCCTCTCCAAACCAGCTCTCGAGTAGCGTATTCTTTCGTTGCCTGCGATAGTAGTCGCTCGTGCGGACAAATACCGCGCACGCAACGTGGCGAAGTCCGTCGGGGTTATCCCGGTACAGGCGGCTTCCACTGAGCTTATAGGTAGATAAGGCATCGATGGCGTCGAACAGCTCGCTTTCGAGCGCCTTGTCGCAGGGGAGCGGCATGGCCGAGGCCCCCCGTTTCTTGCGTTTGTTTTTGATCAGGCGCGTTAACTCACGAGAGCGATCGTCTGCGCGGCGCAGTGCTATGATCGCGCGGTCGAATGCCAGGGTCTTGTATGGTTCGAGCAGCTCTACAGGCAGGTCGTGGTAAACGACGTAGTCCTGCAGCCAGACGCCGGCGAACCGATCGATTTCCGGGGCGAAGGCGCGATATGCCTGACAGAAAGATTCGAATTCATCGAACCCCTCGCGCGGGTTGGCGACACCGATCCCGTTGATGAGTTCGTAGAGATAGACGTAGGCGAACGAGAGGGAGGTCTCCTGTACCGTCCCGCGGCGAACGGCGGACCTCCAGGTGAAATATCCGCGGAGTTGGCGGTCACTCATGGCATTGTATGTGGGGAAATATGACTTGAAGTTCCCATGATAGGGGCAATCGTCCTCATAATCCGCCATAAAGATGCCCTGTCGGTAGAACAGTTCGGCCTCTGAGAGCCAGCGTCCCCGACCGGCTGGCCCCTCGGGCTCCCAACGGGAGATCTCCCGCATTTTGCGATAGCGTTCGGGCAGGTAGGATGCCATGCGATTGCCCGTGATGAGGATTGGCTCATCCGTGTACACGCGGTCGGAAAAATGGGAACTCGCCCGAAAGCGCTCGTCTGCCAGGATGCGGTCGATGAGCTCCTGGGCATCGGGCTTCGTGCCGTTCAAAGGTCTCATGGCACCTCCCTCATGCGTTCGCGGCCTTGCTCGTGTATCTACTCAGTCTAGCATAAGAGCAAACAGATGTTCGTATTTTTTGCGCACGCGGTCTCGATGTGCGACCCCAATGCCTTGGCTCCGCATGCGGGGACTCCTTGGGCACCGCACAATGATTTCTCAAGCATTCTTACAAAAGCGCAAGCCCACCGTAAGGCAAATCGATGGTAGCAAATGGGCAGATAGCAGATGATGTCCTCAGAAACGGATACGTGTCGGGCCCGGTACCCGTCACGTGCGTGGACGTAGTTGTTTTAAGGAGGCATCATGGGCACGCGTAATCCATATGAGGTCGATCGATATGCGGCATGCAGCGGGAAATCCACTCGCGGGATCCGCGGCGCCATTTCCAATGCTGCCGGCATGATTGGCTGTCTGTTCACCATGGGCGCGCTCTTCTTTGGCATGCTCTACGTGCTGTGGAGGGCATCCGGGCATTGAGATGCGCATCGATGAACGGATAATTGTTACGCGTTCCTTTCGCATGAACTGCTGCCGTGCTTAAGGGGCAGACCATTATAATTTCTTCGCCTACAGCGTGCCCCCACGTCGCGATCGATGTGGGGGCGATCATATGAAGAGACGAGGGGATGTATGGAAAAGCCGACGAGAAACGGTCTCGTGCCGAACGATGGCATGAACTCGAAGGACCGTGCTGGCGGAGCATTGACGATACGGGAGCTCATGCCGCTCGTGGGGCTCACGTTTTCCGCGTTCATCTTGAACACCTCGGAGTTCATGCCCATTGGGCTGCTCACCGATATTGCCGGTAGCTTTTCCATCAACGAGGCGACCTGCGGCCTCATGATCACCGCCTATGCCTGGGCGGTGATGCTGTTGTCGCTGCCGCTCATGATGGCCGCATCGCGTATCGAGTTCAAGCGCCTGCTGCTCGGCGTGCTCGTGGTGTTCGCCATCGGTCAGTTCCTCTCCGCTATAGCGCCCACGTTCGCCATCCTCACACTCGCCCGCATCGTGGTGGCGAGCGCCCATGCCATTTTCTGGTCGATCGCCTCGGTCATGGCGACGCGCCTGGTCGATGTGAGCCACGGTTCGCTCGCCATCGGCATGATCGCCACGGGGTCCTCCATTGCGCAGATCTTCGGTTTGCCCCTGGGGCGCGCAATCGGCCTCGCGTTGGGATGGCGTATGACGTTCGCCGTGGTGGGAGCCATCGCCGTCGCCATTATCGTGTACCTCGCCGCCGCCTTGCCCCTCATGCCCGCGGGGGAGCCCTTTACGCTTTCCCGCTTACCCCGCATGCTTAAGAATCGCCTGCTCGTGACCGTGTACGTGGTCACCATGCTGTTCGCGACCGGCTATTACACCTGCTACAGCTACATTGAGCCCTTCCTGCACCAGGTCGCGTCGTTCGATTCCGGTATGATCACCATGTCGCTGACGGTCTTCGGTTTCGCCGGCATCTTGGGCAGCATGCTCTTTTCCCGTTTCTACGATGGCAAGAGTCGTCCCTTCCTCGCGCTTTCTATTGCCGGAGTTGCTTTGGCCCTGGCGGGGCTCCGCCCTCTGGCAGGGAGCGTCGCTACGGTGCTCGTCATGTTCCTGCTGTGGGGCTGCTGCGGTACGGCGTTCAACGTGGCATTTCAGGCGGAGATCATCAAGGGTGTCGAGGAGGATGAGTCGTCCGTCGCCATGTCGATCTTCTCGGGCCTGTTCAACTTTGGTATCGGTGCCGGCTCGGCGCTCGGCGGCGTCGTTGTGACGAATCTGTCCGTCGGTGCGGTGGGTTTGGTGGGCGCTGCGATCGTCGCAGCGTGCTGGGTCATCACCGTTGCTGGGCTGTTTCGCCTCATGGGGCGTCGCGGCTGTGCTGTGTAGAAGGCGCCCGGGTGCCATTGGGCGCCCGTGCAATCTCCGATGTGAGAAAACATCGGTTTGAAATCCCCTTAGTCGTTTCAAACCCCTGATTTCTCACAAAAATCAGACTGGTAATGTGATTTATCAGAGGTTTGAAATATGGGGCTTGCTTCAAATTCCTGTTAACTCAGCTCGGCGGCACCGTGTTCGAGCTAGTGTATACTGTCGCAAGCTAAAGTGACGCGGTGCGCACCGGACGCTCCGTCAGCGACGGATGTGCCCAGGTGGTGCCCGTATATCCAGGACGGAGAGCGACCTCATGGCAGAACCTATCACCTTGCATACCGGCGGCGTGTACCTGGTGGACGGCGAGACGGTCATCCCCGAGGAATGTGCGCTCGAGGCCGTCGAATCGACGCTCGAGTTCCCCGACCCAGACGTGGCGCGCGAGGGCACGATCGCGTACGGCATCCTCGCCGAGCACAACACGAGCGGCGACATGGCCCATCTCAAGCTGCGGTTCGACGCCCTGGCGAGCCATGACATCACGTACGTTGGCGTCATACAGACGGCCAAGGCGTCGGGCATGACCGAGTTCCCCGTCCCCTACGTGCTCACCAACTGCCACAACACCCTGTGCGCCGTCGGCGGCACCATCAACGAGGACGACCACGTCTTCGGGCTTTCCGCCGCGAAGAAGTACGGCGGAATCTTCGTGCCCCCGCACATCGCCGTCATCCACCA
This sequence comes from uncultured Collinsella sp., assembly GCF_959026545.1. Taxonomy (NCBI): domain Bacteria; kingdom Bacillati; phylum Actinomycetota; class Coriobacteriia; order Coriobacteriales; family Coriobacteriaceae; genus Collinsella; species uncultured Collinsella sp. Next base: position 52,730 of record NZ_CAUFLV010000001.1, on the reverse strand, counting down.
GTACATGCGCGAGATGCAGGCGGGCTGCGGCAAGATGATCCTCGGCACCGACTCGCACACCCGATACGGAGCCCTGGGCACCATGGCCATCGGAGAGGGCGGCGGCGAGCTGGTCAAGCAGCTCCTGTGCGACACCTACGACGTGGCGTACCCGCGCGTGGTCGCCGTGTACCTGAAGGGCGCCCCGCAGCCCGGCGTCGGCCCCCAGGACATCGCGCTCGCCATCATCCGGTCGGTCTTCGCATGCGGCTACGTCAAGAACTCCGTCATGGAGTTCGTCGGCCCCGGCATCGCCAGCATGCCGACCGATTACCGCAACGGCGTGGACGTCATGACCACCGAGACCACGTGCCTCACCTCCATCTGGCGCACGGACGAAGACACGGCCGCCTATCTGCGCGAGCACGGCCGCGGCGGGGATTACCGCGAGCTCAACCCCGCGCGCATCGCCTACTACGACGGCTGCGTCGAGGTGGACCTCTCCGCGGTGCGCCCCATGATCGCGCTGCCGTTCCACCCCTCGAACGCCTTCACCATCGATGAACTCAACGCCAGCCTCCCCGATATCCTGCGCGAGGTCGAGGTCAACGCCGAGCAGGTCGGCGGCGGCCGCGCGTCGCTGTCCCTCGTCGACAAGATCCGCCCGGATGGGCGCCTGCAGGTCCAGCAGGGCGTCATCGCGGGATGCTCGGGCGGCAATTTCACCAACGTGATGCAGGCCGCCCGCGCGCTGAAGGGAAAGAGCTGCGGCAACGGAGAGTTCGCCCTCTCGGTGTATCCGAGCTCCCAGCCCGTGTTCCTCGAGCTGGCGGCAAACGGCGCCGCGTTCGACCTCATGCAGTCGGGCGCCATCGTGCGCACCGCCTTCTGCGGTCCGTGCTTCGGCGCGGGCGACACGCCGGCGAACAATGGCCTGTCCATCCGCCACACCACTCGCAATTTCCCCAACCGCGAGGGATCGAAGCCGGGCGCGGGTCAGCTTACGGGAGTCGCCCTCATGGACGCCCGCTCCATCGCCGCCACGGCGGCGGCAGGTGGCGTGCTCACCGCCGCGACCGACCTTCCCGCGGAGATCTGGGACGAGCATGTCGAGTACCGCTTCGACGCGAGCGCCTACGAGCATCGCGTGTACAACGGGTTCGGCAGGGGCGAGGCGGCGCGCGAGCTTGTGTACGGTCCCAACATCAAGGATTGGCCCGAGATGGAGCCGCTTGCCGAGAATATCCTCCTGCACGTCGCGTCCAAGATCATGGACGACGTGACGACGACCGACGAGCTCATCCCCTCGGGCGAGACGAGCTCGTACCGATCCAACCCGCTCGGCCTGGCCGAGTTCACGTTGAGCCGCCGCGATCCCGACTACGTCGGCCGCGCGAAGGAGACGGCGGGCATCGAGCGCGAGCGCCTGTCGGCCGGGGAGGGCGCTGCCGCCTCGGTTCCCGCCGCCGTCGCCCCCGTGTTCGACGCGTTGTCCGCCGCGGATGCCCTGGAGGGCGTCGAGCCCGGGGAGGTGGAGATCGGGTCGATGATCTACGCTGTGAAGCCCGGCGACGGGTCCGCCCGCGAGCAGGCGGCGAGCTGCCAGCGCGTCCTCGGCGGCCTTGCCAACATCACGCGCGAGTACGCCACCAAACGCTATCGCTCGAACGTGATGAACTGGGGCATGGTGCCGTTCCAGATGGAGGGCGAGCCGAACTTCGAGGTGGGGGACTACGTGTACGTGCCCGGCATCCGCTCGGCGCTCGACGGCGATCTGGGCGACATCCCCGCATGGGTCGTGCGCGCCGGGGGCGAGGTCGAGGAGATCTCCCTGTTCATCGCTGACATGACCCCCGAGGAGCGCGCCATCGTCAAGGCGGGCTGCCTCATCAACTACAACCGCGACCGCGCTAAGTAGGATGATTGGTGTCGTTCCCGCGCAGTAGCGCGCTGCTCCGTTTGCGACCTGATTCGACTGTCGTCGGTAGAAACGCGTCCGTGTGAAGGGTCTCGTCCGCTTATCGGGCGAGACCTTTTTGCTCATGGCATTGCTGCAGAAGGAATAAAAACGCAAATGCGGGGTTAATTACGGCAACGGCGTGTAGAGTAAAAAAGCGGCAACCCTTTTACCTGCGATTTTCATATACATTCATTGACTTATACTTTTCCGATCCGGATTTTATCCGCGCATTTGTGCTTTTCTCTCCCCTGGGTGTCCCTGCAGATTCCGTGGCGGCACCTTTTTCGGCTTTGTGACGGTGGTTGCCGGGAAAACTCCATAAAGATGATTCGCAGACGTCCCCATGACGTTGCTGCCACGAGAACATGGAGATTAGCGCTATGTCACGAGTTCAGATGGAGCGCCACCTTGCTGGGCAGAAGCTGTCCGGCAAAGTGGCGTTTGTCGCAACGCTGCTGTTTCCAATCCTCGGCGTCGCCTGCCTGCTGCTCTCGGAGCAGGTTGCCGCGCACCTGCCGCACATCCTTGGAGCCGTCATGCTGTTCGTCGGCGCCGCGGATATCTTCACGGACCTGCTCGATAAGGGCAGCGTCCCCGACAAGATCACGGTCGGCACGGATGTCGTCATGATCGTCCTCGGCGTCGTCACCCTGCTCAACACGACGGAGTCGCTCAACGTCATCGCCGTCATGTGGGGCCTACTCGGCCTCGAGAAGGCGGCGCACGAGATCGACGAGTCGCTCGAGGCGCGCGCATCGAGCGGGGAATGGCTCGTGCCGCTGGCGACGGGCGCCTTCGAGCTCGTACTCGGCACGATGCTGCTCATCGCCCCCATCGCGAACCTCGGCCATCACGTGCTCCTGCTCGGCCTGGAGCTCATCGTGTTCCCGTTTCACGTGCACGCCGCGAGCTGAGTCGAATCGGTCCAGCTGGACTTTCCGTTTGCATACCACAATCAGCTTCGGACGAGGCGATTTGTCGGGTATCGGTGATGTTTTCGCATAATGTGCACGTTGCAGGTACCATAGGCGGGTATCGAATAATCCCGATCGCTGGGCATGCATGCGCCGCACGCGCGCTCCCGCTCGGAAAGGAACCTCGAAGATGAAGGCTATCATCCCCGCCGCCGGCCTCGGCACCCGCTTCCTGCCCGCCACCAAGTGCACCCCCAAGGAGATGCTGCCGGTCCTCGACAAGCCGGTCATCCAGTACGTGGTGGAGGAGGCCCTCGACCCCGAGGAGGTCGACGGCGCCATCATCGTGACGAGCCCCGGCAAGCCCGAGCTGCTCAACTACTTCCAGCCCGACCGCTCGCTCGAGTCCCTGCTGCGCGAGCGCGGCAAGGCCGGCTACGCCGACGCCATCGCCCATGCCGGCAACATGCCCGTGGACTTCCGCTACCAGTACGAGCCGCGCGGCCTCGGCCACGCCATCCGCTCCGCCGCCGACGCCTGCGCGGGCGAGCCTTTCCTCGTCCTGCTGGGCGACTACGTGGTCCCGAACAAGGACATCTGCGGCAAGATGCTTGAGGTCTCCAAGGCCCATGGCGGCGCGAGCGTCATCGCCGTCGCCCCGTGCGCGCCCGAGCAGGTGGACCGCTACGGCGTCATCGCCGGCGACTGCGTCGGCACCCTCGAGGGCTGCGAGGGAGCGGGGGAGACCGAGCCCGGCGCCGTGTGGCGCATCGGCGGCCTGGTGGAGAAGCCGAGCCCCGAGGCCGCCCCGTCCAACCTCTACATCGTCGGCCGCTACCTGCTGAGCCCGCTCGTGATGGAGCTCCTCGCCAACCAGCAGCCCGGCAAGGGCGGCGAGATCCAGCTCACCGACGCCATGGCGCGCAGCCTCGACCGCGAGGCCATGTACGCCGTCGTGATCGACCCGCTCTCCGGCTACGACACCGGCACCCCCTCCGGCTGGATCGCCACCAACGCCCTCATGGCCGCCGGCGACCCGCGCTTCGCCGACGAGTTCTGGGCCGCCATCGACGAGCGCGGCGGTCTGGAGCGCTAGGCTTCGTCTAGATTCACCCAAAATACATGAACACCTGTTCGATGCATATGCGTTGAGCAGGTGTTTCTCTATAGAAAAAGTTAGCTAGTCCAAAACACCCCATGAGTCAAGTATTTTCTTGCCGAACGGAATCGACCTGCTAAACTAATAGGTTGCCTTACCTGGCGGAGCTATGCGTATAGCCCGTGAGAGCACTGGGAAAGGGTGATGTGCGCCAAGCACCGCCCCGAGGACGACGTGCGGCACGCACCCGTCCGCCCGATATGTGCCAAACGGACGAACGGCCGCGCCCCGTCGGATCAACCGCCTTTCCCAAGAAGGAGGAAACACCTGGTGCCGAAAGCAAACGCTACCAAGACCGTGACCGCCACCGAGCGCACACGCGTCAACTTCGGGAAGATCCCGGAGACCATGGAGCTGCCGAACCTCATCTCCGTACAGAAGGAGAGCTTCGAGCGCTTCAAGGACGAGGGCCTTCGCGACGCCTTTAGGGAGTCCAGCCCCATCCAGAGCCAGAACCACCAGCTCGAGGTGACCTTCGGTCACCACCAGTTCGGCGACCCGTCCCACAGCGTGGACGAGTGCCGCGAGAAGGACATGACCTACCAGGCCCCGCTGTTGACCGAGGTCCGTCTCACCAACAAGGAGACGGGTGAGATCAAGGAGCAGCTCGTCTTCATGGGCGACTTCCCCATGATGACCGACCAGGGCACCTTCATCATCAACGGCACGGAGCGCATCGTCGTCTCCCAGCTCGTCCGCTCCCCGGGTGTGTACTACAGCTCCGAGATGGACGGCGGCAAGCAGGTCTACAAGGCCCAGATCATCCCGGCCCGCGGTGCCTGGCTCGAGTTCGAGGTCGACAAGCGCGACCAGCTCGTCGTCTCCATCGACCGCAAGCGCAAGCAGAGCGCAACGATGTTCCTGCGTGCCCTGGGCATCGCTGTCACCAACGACGACATCTTCGAGCTGCTGGGCGACTCCGACGTCATCAAGCGCACCATCGAGCGCGACACCGCCCTTACCCGCGAGGACGCCCTCATCGAGATCTATCGTCGCCTGCGCCCCGGCGAGCCGCCGACCGTCGACGCCTCCCGTAGCCTCCTCGAGGGCCTGCTGTTCAACCCGCAGCGCTACGATCTCGCTCGCGTCGGTCGCTACAAAGTCAACAAGAAGCTCGGCCTCGCCACCGAGGAAGAGGTCTCCGTCCTTACCGACGAGGACATCATCGCGACTCTGCGCTACCTGCTGAGTCTCGCCGCCGGCGAGCCCGGCTTCAAGGTCGACGACATCGACCACTTCGGTAACCGCCGCATCCGCACCGTTGGTGAGCTCGTCGCCAACCAGTTCCGCATCGGCATGAGCCGTATGGAGCGCGTCGTGCGCGAGCGCATGAGCTCTCAGGACATCGATGAGATCACTCCCCAGAGCCTCATCAATATCCGCCCGATCGTGGCCTCCATCAAGGAGTTCTTCGGCTCCTCGCAGCTCTCTCAGTTCATGGACCAGGCCAACCCGCTGACCGGCCTTACCCATAAGCGCCGTCTGTCCGCGCTCGGCCCCGGCGGCCTTGCCGGCCACAAGTCCGGCTCCAGCCGCCGCACCAACGTGCCTACGGCCGTCCGCGACGTTCACAACTCGCACTACTCTCGTATGTGCCCCATCGAGACGCCCGAAGGCCCCAACATCGGCCTGATCGGCTCCCTGGCGCTGTACGCTCGCGTGAACGAGTACGGCTTCATTGAGGCCCCGTACCGTAAGATCGAGAACGGCGTCGCCACCGACCAGATCGACTGGATGACCGCCGATGAGGAAGAGAACCACATCATCGCTCCGGCGAACACCCCGATCGATCCCAAGACCGGCGAGCTGGTAACCGTCGACGCCGAGGGTAACCTCGTTCGTCCGCACACCGTCGTCGCCCGTACCCGCGACTTCGATGGCTCCTTCGGTGCCCCTGCAGACGTTCCGGTCGAGGACGTCGACTATATGGACGTCTCGCCGCGTCAGATGCTCTCCGTCGCGGCAACGCTCATTCCGTTCCTCGAGCACGACGACGCCAAGCGTACCCTCATGGGCGCGAACATGCAGCGTCAGGCCGTGCCGCTGGTTCACCCGGTCGCTCCCTACATCGGCACCGGCATGGAGGCTCGCGCCGCCATCGACTCCGGCGAGGTTACCTTGGCCAAGCACGCCGGCGAGGTCATCTTCGCCGATGCGGCCAAGATCACGGTGAAGACCTCTGAGGGCATGGACACCTATAAGCTGCCCAAGTACCAGCGCTCCAACCAGTCCACCTGCATCAACCACCGCCCGCTCGTACGTGTGGGCGATCAGGTCGTGCAGGGTCAGCCGCTGGCCGACGGCCCCTCCACCGACCACGGTGAGCTCGCACTCGGCCAGAACCTGACCGTGGCTTACATGCCGTGGGAGGGCTTCAACTACGAGGACGGCATCATCGTCTCCGAGCGTCTGGTCTCCGAGGACCTGCTCACCACCATCAACATCTCCCGCTATGAGCTCGATGCCCGCGACACCAAGCTGGGCCCCGAGGAGATCACGCGCGAGATCCCGAACCTGTCCGAGGACATGCTGTCCGACCTCGACGAGGACGGCATCATTCGCATTGGTGCCGAGGTCAAGGCCGGCGACATCCTGGTCGGCAAGGTCTCTCCCAAGGGCGAGAGCGCGCTGACCGCCGAGGAGCGCCTGCTCCGCGCCATCTTTGGCACCAAGGCGCACGACGTTCGCGACACCTCCCTCAAGATGCCCCATGGCGCTGAGGGTCGCGTCATCGACGTCGTCCGCTTCAGCCGCGAGAACGGCGACGACCTCGCCCCCGGCGTCAACGAGCAGGTCCGCGTCTACGTCGCGCAGCGCCGTAAGATCCAGCAGGGCGACAAGATCGCCGGTCGTCATGGCAACAAGGGCGTCATCTGCGAGGTTCTGCCCGTGGAGGACATGCCTTACATGGCCGACGGCACCCCGGTCGACGTCATCCTGAACCCGCTGGGCGTCCCGTCCCGTATGAACGTGGGCCAGCTCCTCGAGTGCCACCTCGGCTGGGCCGCGGCCTGCGGTTGGGACACCGAGTCCGCCGACTCCGACACGTACATCCCCGGCCCGTTTTTTGTCTCCACGCCCGTCTTCGACGGCGCCCGTGAGGACGAGATCGCCGAGGTTATCCGTCGTGCCAACAAGAACATGCTGAATCTCGCCTCCGAGCGCTTCGGCGAGCACATGAACCCCTCGTTCGTGACCCAGCTCGACGAGCGCGGCAAGACCGTCCTGTACGACGGCCGTTCCGGCGAGCAGTTCCGCGAGCCCATCACCGTGGGTACGTCCTATATCCTCAAGCTCGGCCACATGGTCGATGACAAGATCCACGCTCGCTCGACGGGCCCCTACAGCCTCGTTACCCAGCAGCCGCTGGGTGGTAAGGCCCAGTTCGGCGGCCAGCGCTTCGGCGAGATGGAGGTCTGGGCGCTTTACGCGTACGGTGCCTCCAACGTGCTCCAGGAGATCCTCACGGTAAAGTCGGACGACACGGTCGGCCGCGTCAAGACCTACGAGGCGATCACCAAGGGCGAGAACGTCCCCATGGCCGGTATCCCCGAGTCCTTCAAGGTTCTTGTCAAGGAGATCCGCTCCCTGGCGCTCGATATCGAGCCCATTCGCGATGTCGAGCCCGAGCTGCCCGTCGCCGTCGAGGCCGAGGGCGCTTCCGAGCTCGATGACAATGACCTGCCCTCGATCGACGAGGCCGACACCTCCGCCGATGCGGCCGATGCCATCCTCGATGAGCTCGCCGCCACCACCACCGATAAGGAGTAGTTGACTGTGGCAGATTTCGAAGCTACTGATTTTGATTCGGTAAAGATCTCGCTCGCTTCCGCCGACAAGATCCGCTCGTGGTCGCGCGGCGAGGTCAAGAAGCCCGAGACCATCAATTACCGTACCCTCAAGCCCGAGAAGGACGGCCTGTTCTGCGAGAAGATCTTCGGTCCCGCCAAGGACTGGGAGTGCTCCTGCGGCAAGTACAAGGGCATCCGTTTCAAGGGCATCGTCTGCGAGCGCTGCGGCGTCGAGGTAACCACGGCCAAGGTGCGCCGCGAGCGCATGGGCCACATCGAGCTGGCGGCTCCCGTCAGCCATATCTGGTACTTCAAGAGCCCCGTCTCGTTCCCGATGAGCCGCATGCTCGACATAAAGTCCAAGGACCTCGAGAAGGTGCTGTACTTCGCGAGCTATATCATCACGCACGTCGACTATGAGGCCCGTGAGGCCGACGCCGACGACCTGCGTGAGGAGCTCGCCGCCGACCTGGAGGAGATCGACGCCGAGTGCGCCCGCCAGATCGAGAGCCTCAAGGCGCAGGGCAACCCCGAGAACTTCGACGAGTTCTCCGACGAGGAGCCCCTCACGCCCGAGGAAATCGCTGCGGGTATTGTCGATATCCAGGAGGAGTGCCGCGATGAGAAGGACCTCCGCTCCGAGGCCTTCCAGGCGTTCATGCAGCTCAACGAGCGCGACCTCGTCTCCGACGAGCCGCTGTTCCGCGAGATGAAGCGCTACTACTCCATGTACTTCAAGGGCGACATGGGCGCCGAGGCCATCCGCGACCTCCTCGCCTCCATCGACCTCGAGCAGGAGGCCGCGACCCTCAAGGCCATCATCGCCGACGAGGATTCCCAGAAGCAGAAGCGTGAAAAGGCCGTCAAGCGCCTCGAGGTCGTTGATGCCTTCCTCAAGGGCGGCAACGACCCCGCGAACATGATCCTCGACGTCATCCCGGTCATTCCGCCGGATCTGCGCCCGATGGTCCAGCTCGACGGCGGCCGCTTCGCCGCGTCCGACCTCAACGACCTGTACCGTCGCGTGATCAATCGTAACAACCGACTCAAGCGCCTGCTCGACCTGGACGCTCCCGCGATCATCGTGAACAACGAGAAGCGCATGCTCCAGGAGTCCGTGGACGCCCTGTTCGACAACGGCCGTCGTGGTCGCCCGGTCTCTGGCCGTGGCGGTCGTCCGCTCAAGTCGCTCGCCGAGGCCCTCAAGGGCAAGCAGGGCCGCTTCCGCCAGAACCTGCTGGGTAAGCGCGTTGACTACTCCGGCCGTTCGGTTATTGTTACCGACCCCAAGCTCAAGCTGCATCAGTGCGGTCTGCCCAAGACGATGGCCCTGGAGCTGTTCCAGCCCTTCGTTATGAAGCGCCTGACTGAGCTAGGCAAGGTGGAGAACATCAAGGGCGCCAAGCGCGCCATCGAGCGTCGCGCCTCCTTTGTGTGGGACATCCTCGAGGAGGTCATCGATGGCCGCCTCGTCCTGCTCAACCGCGCACCGACGCTGCACCGCCTCTCCATCCAGGCTTTCGAGCCCGTGCTGGTCGAGGGTAAGGCCATCCACCTGCACCCGCTCGTCTGCGCTCCGTTCAACGCCGACTTCGACGGCGACCAGATGTCCGTGCACGTACCGCTGTCCGTCCAGGCTCAGGCCGAGGCGCGCATCCTCATGATGAGCTCCAACAACCTGCGCTCGCCGGCTTCGGGCAAGCCCGTGAACATTCCTTCCCAGGACATGATCATTGGCGTGTACTACCTCACGCAGGCCCGCGACGGCATGCCGGGCGAGGGCCACGTGTTCGCGAGCTTCGACGACGCCCTGCGCGCCTATGACTGCCGCGCCGAGGCCGGCGTCGACCTGCAGGCCAAGGTCCAGGTCCGCGTCTCCGAGGCCGAGGCCAACGTCGAGCTCGAGGACGGCACCAAGCTGTTCCGCGTCAAGATTGGCAAGAACGAGGTCGTGGACTACGACGTGACCGGCACCAAGACCGCTCGCTTCGAGACCACCATCGGCCGCATCATCTTCAACCGTCAGTGCCTGCCCACGGACTACGAGTTCATTAACTACAAGATGGTTAAGGGCGACATCGCCAAGCTCGTCTCCGACTGCTGCGATCGTTACCCCGAGGCCGAGGTCGCCCCGATCCTCGACGCCATCAAGTACTCCGGTTTCCACTACGCCACCACCTCCGGCCTCACCATCTCGGTGTGGGATGCTCTGATCCCTGACGACAAGTGGCAGGTTCTCGACCGTGCCCAGAGCAACGTCGACCAGATCAACGCGTACTTCGAGGAGGGCTTCCTCAACGAGACCGAGCGCCACATCGAGGTCGTCAACGAGTGGACCGCCGCTACCGACGAGGTCGCTTCCAAGATGCTCGCGATGTTCGATGAGGAGAACCCCATCTACATGATGGCCGACTCCGGCGCCCGTGGTTCCAAGGCCCAGCTGCGTCAGCTCGGCGGCATGCGCGGCCTCATGGCGGACATGTCCGGCGAGACGATCGACCTTCCCATTAAGGCGAACTTCCGCGAGGGCCTGCTCCCGCTCGAGTACTTCATCTCCACCTACGGCGCTCGTAAGGGCCTCGTCGATACCGCTTCGCACACCTCCGACTCCGGTTACCTCACCCGTCGACTCGTCGACGTGGCACAGGACGTCATCGTGCGCGAAGAGGACTGTGGCACCACTGAGGGCTGCACGTACAACCTGATCATCCCGGGCACCGAGGACATCAACGCCGACCTCGTCGGTCGTTGCTTCCTCGAGGATGTCGTGGCTGCCGATGGCACCGTCCTGTTCAAGAAGGACGAGTACATCACCTGCGTCGACGACCTCAAGAAGATGGTCGATGCCGGCCTCAAGAAGGTCGCGCTGCGTGCACTGCTCACCTGCCGCTCCAAGTACGGCGTGTGCCAGAAGTGCTACGGCTGGGACCTCTCCACCCGCCGTCCTGTCGCCATCGGTACCGCGGTCGGCATCATCGCCGCCCAGTCCATCGGCGAGCCCGGTACGCAGCTTACGATGCGTACGATTCACTCCGGCGGCGTCGCGGGCGTTGCGGACATTACGCAGGGTCTCCCGACCGTTTCGCGTATGTTCGACATCGTCGGCAACGTTAACGAGAAGATTCTCGGTCGCGAGGCCGACCTCGCCCCGTTCTCCGGTCACCTGGCCATCAAGCCCGAGAAGTCCGAGTATGTGCTCACGCTCACCGACTCGGACGACCCGAGCCGCATTCTGGACGAGAAGCGCGTTCCCGCCGCCGTGCAGTTCATGCCCGGTATCGAGGACGGCTGCGAGGTCCGCGCCGGCGATCAGATCACCAAGGGCTTCGTGAACTTCCGCAACCTGCGCCAGCTCACCGACATCGAGTCCACCATGCACACGTTCGTCGAGAACGTGAAGGAGGTCTACAACTCCCAGGGCGTCGACCTCAACGACAAGCACATCGAGGTTATGGCTCGCCAGATGCTGCGTCGCGTTCAGATCACCAACCCCGGTGACTCCCGCTACCTGCTCGGCCAGTACGTGGACCGCTACGAGTTCGCCGACGAGGTCGATCGCGTGGCGCGTCTGGGCCTCACGCCGCCTGCCGCCGAGCCTGCGATTCTGGGTACGCTCAAGGTCGCTTCCTCCATCGACTCCTGGCTGTCCTCCGCGTCGTTCATCCGCACCGCGGGCGTCCTCACCGAGGCCGCCATCGAGGGCAAGGTCGACCATCTGCTCGACCTCAAGTCCAATGTCATCGTGGGTAAGAAGATCCCGGCGGGCACCGGTCTCAAGCCGTACGCCAAGGCCGGTTTGACTTATCGTACCGAGGATGGCTACCAGGCCATTGAGAACCCCACCTCTCCGCATGCCAAGGTGCTCCCCGATTGGGCGCCCGAGGAGCTCAAGGAGCTCGATGAGGAGCTGCCGCAGCAGCTCGACTTCGGCGCGGGCGAGTACGGCGGCGAGGGTGGCCAGTTCACCCGCAATGGCCGTACCATCTCCGCCGAGGACGCGCGCCTCTATCTCTTCGATGACCTGGGTGTTTCCCAGCGTTGGACCAACAAGTTCAGCGAGGTCGGCATTGAGGTCGTCGGTGACCTCGTGGGCAAGTCCGAGGAGGACCTGCTCCGCATCGACGGCATTGGTGCCAAGGCCATCGAGGAGCTCCGCGACGGTCTTGAGGAGCACAACCTGCTCTACATCCTTGACAACTCCGAGGATGTTGCCGACGAGGAGGACCTCTCCCAGCTGCTGCAGATGGTGTTCTCCCCGGATGGTCCGGACGACATCCTGCTCGGCACGAGCGCCCCGCGCCATCACCTCGATTCCGACGAGGAGATGCTCGGCGCCCCTGCGCAGTCCAAGGACGGCAACGGCGTCATCAACGAGGACATGGCCTCCCTCGACGAGCTTCTGAACAAGCTCGTCGACACTGACGAGGTCTACCCCGAGGAGCAGGAGGACTAAGCTGCGCGTGCCTCAGGCACCCCACTTCGCCCTTCAATCGTCGGGCGCCGCACGCTAGGCGTGCGCCCTCCTCTTTCAGGGCGATCTGGGGCGCCTGAGCCCCGCTCGCGGTTCACCTATTGCTAAAGCCCGTCTTCCCAAAAGGGGAGGGCGGGCTTTTCGCTGTTTGTGGAGACTCTGCGGAATATGCCCCAAATAGGGAAACGCGCGGACGCGTGGTCTGTTGACCGCCCAGATACGCGCGCGTATCATAGCGAAATGCGTGTTTTGTGGGCGGGTGCTGACGCCCCTTAATATGCCGTTGCACATGGAATGGAAGCTGGATATTTCGAGAAGGAGTACGCTTTGCCTACTATCAACCAGCTGGTTCGCCAGGGCCGTCGCTCGGTCCCCAAGAAGTCCAAGAACGCCGCTCTCAAGAGCAACGCCCAGAAGCGCGGTGTGTGCACCCGCGTGTTCACCACCTCCCCTAAGAAGCCGAACTCGGCTCTTCGCAAGGTCGCCCGTGTGCGCCTCGTGAACGGCATCGAGGTCACCGCTTACATCCCCGGCGAGGGTCACAACCTGCAGGAGCACTCCATCGTGCTCGTCCGCGGCGGTCGTGTTCGCGACCTGCCTGGTGTGCGTTACCACATCCTTCGCGGCTGCTATGACTGCGCTCCCGTCGCCAACCGTAAGCAGGGTCGTTCCAAGTACGGCGCGAAGCGCCCGAAGTAGTCGATCGACGATTGACCCAGATCCCATTCAGATAGAGGAGATTCAATATGCCGCGTCGTGCAGCTAAAACTCACCGCCGCGAGGTCCAGCCTGATGCTGTTTACAACAACCGCCTCGTGACGCAGCTCATCAACAAGGTCCTTCTTGACGGCAAGAAGGCCACCGCTGAGCGTATCGTCTACACCGCCTTCGATATGGTCGCCGAGAAGACCGGTGAGGACGCCCTCGCCGTCTTCAAGAAGGCCATGGACAACATCAAGCCCACGCTTGAGGTCAAGCCCAAGCGCGTTGGTGGCGCTACCTACCAGGTCCCCATGGAGGTCAACGCCCGTCGTTCCACTCAGCTGGGCATCCGCTGGATGGTCAACTTCTCCCGCGCCCGCAAGGAGAAGACCATGGCCGAGCGTCTGGCCGCCGAGATCATGGACGCCTCCAACGGCGTTGGTGCTTCCGTGAAGAAGCGCGAGGACGTCTTCAAGATGGCCGAGGCCAACCGCGCGTTCTCTCACTACCGCTGGTAATTCAGGGAAGGGACTTAAGACATGGCTAAGCCCAAGTACAAGCTTTCCGATACCCGTAACATCGGCATCATGGCTCACATCGATGCCGGTAAGACCACCACGACCGAGCGTATTCTTTACTACACCGGTAAGACCCACAAGATCGGTGAGGTCCATGAGGGCGCTGCCACCATGGACTGGATGGTTCAGGAGCAGGAGCGCGGCGTAACCATTACCTCCGCTGCTACCACGTGCTTCTGGAACAAGGACGGTAAGGACTACCGCATCCAGATCATCGACACCCCGGGCCACGTTGACTTCACCGCCGAGGTCGAGCGCTGCCTGCGCGTCCTCGATGGCGCCGTCGCCGTGTTCGACGCCGTTGCCGGCGTTCAGCCCCAGTCTGAGACCGTTTGGCGTCAGGCTTCTACCTTCAACGTCCCCCGCATCGCCTTCATCAACAAGTATGACCGCGTGGGGGCTGACTTCTTCAACGCTATCGAGACCATGAAGGATCGCCTCGACGCTAACGCCGTGGCTGCTCAGGTCCCGATGGGCGCCGAGGACAACTTCTGGGGCGTCATCGACCTGGTCACCATGACTGCATGGGACTTCAAGGCCGACGCGAAGGGCATGACCTACCCCGAGCCGATGGACGAGATCCCGGCTGAGTTCGCTGACATCGCTGCCACCAAGCGCGAGGAGCTCCTCGACGCTGCTGCCAACTTTGACGACGAGCTCATGGAGAAGATCCTCATGGAGGAGGACTTCACCGTCGAGGAGCTCAAGGCTGCTCTGCGCAAGGGCGTTCTGGCCAACGAGCTCAACCTCGTCTTCGTGGGCTCCGCCTACAAGAACAAGGGCGTCCAGGAGCTGCTCGACGCTGTCGTCGACTACCTGCCCAGCCCGATCGACGTCGAGGCCGTCACCGGTACCGATCCGGACACCGGCGAGGAGATTGAGCGCCATCCTTCCTTCGACGAGCCCTTCTCCGGCTTGGTCTTCAAGATCATGACCGACCCGTTCGTCGGTAAGCTCACCTATGTTCGCGTTTACTCCGGCCGCGCCGAGTCCGGCTCCTACGTGGTCAACGCTTCCAACGGTCAGCGCGAGCGTCTCGGCCGTATCCTCGAGATGAACGCCGCCGAGCGTATCGATCGTGACGACGCCTGTGCCGGCGACATCGTCGCTTGCGTCGGCTTCAAGAACTCCACTACCGGTGACACCCTGTGCACCGAGGGCAAGGAGATCGTCCTCGAGAAGATCGAGTTCGCTAAGCCCGTTATCGACGTTGCCATCGAGCCCAAGACCAAGGCCGAGCAGGACAAGATGTCCCTGGCTCTGACCAAGCTCGCCGAGGAGGACCCGACCTTCACGGTGTCCACCAACCACGAGACCGGCCAGACCATCATCGCCGGCATGGGCGAGCTGCACCTCGAGATCATCGTCGACCGTCTGCTCCGCGAGTTCAAGGTTGACGCTAACGTTGGTAAGCCCCAGGTTGCCTACCGCGAGACCGCTGGTCACGACGTCGAGAAGGCTGAGGGCAAGTTCGTCCGTCAGTCCGGCGGTCGCGGTCAGTACGGCCACGCCGTCATCAAGCTCGAGAAGATGGAGGAGGGCTTCGGCTACGAGTTCGTCAACGCTATCGTCGGCGGCGTCGTGCCCAAGGAGTACATCCCGTCCATCGATAAGGGCATCCAGGAGGCCCTGAACACCGGTGTTATCGCCGGCTTCCCGGTCCTCGATGTTAAGGTCACCCTGTTCGACGGTTCTTACCACGAGGTCGACTCCTCCGAGGCCGCCTTCAAGATCGCCGGTTCCATGGCTATCAAGGACGCCCTCAAGAAGTCCGATCCGCAGCTGCTCGAGCCGATCATGGCTGTCGAGGTCGAGACCCCCGAGCAGTATATGGGCGACGTTATGGGCAACCTCTCCGGTCGCCGCGGCAAGATCGAGGGTATGGAGGATCGCAGGAACAGCAAGCTTATCCGTGCCAAGGTGCCGCTGGGCGAGATGTTCGGTTACGCTACCGACCTTCGCTCCCAGACCCAGGGCCGTGCTACCTACACCATGCAGTTCGACTCCTACGAGCCGGCTCCCAAGTCCATCGTGGACGAGGTCATGGCGAAGAACGGTACCAACTAAGGTCCCTCGCCCGTACGTGTAACACCGCGAGGGTGCCCTCGCTCATCCATTGTTGGAGGTTAAGTTGTCCAGCCAGAAGATCAGGATCCGCCTGAAGGGCTATGATCACGAGGTCGTCGATCAGTCCGCCAAGCTCATCGTTGAGACCGCTCAGAAGACCGGTGCTCGCGTTTCCGGCCCCATCCCTCTGCCGACCGAGCGCAACCTGTACACGGTCATCCGTTCGCCCCACGTGAACAAGGACTCCCGTGAGCAGTTCGAGATGCGCACTCACAAGCGTCTCATTGACATCCTCGATCCCACGCCCGGTACCGTCGACTCGCTCATGCGCCTCGACCTGCCTGCCGGTGTCGACATCGAGATCAAGCTCTAAGTCGATTGCTTGATAGCGCAATCTTCAAGGCCGTCACCTAGGGGTGACGGCCTTTTTGTGTCTCTAGAGTTGATTGTCGTTGCTTACGTAGCGTGCCGCCCGTCCTGTTCGGTGCTACCATTGTCAAATTGCAATTGCGCTATGGGGCTGTACGGTAAAGAGATTCGGGGTACGTATGGTTGATTGGATTATGCGACGCGCAGAAGGTGACCGCGGCAAGGTCGGCGAGCTTGCCGGTTTTGTCTGCATTGCGCTCAATGTCGTGCTTTGCCTTGGCAAGGGGCTGGTGGGCGTTCTCTCTGGCTCTGTGTCCATCGTTGCCGATGCACTCAACAATCTGAGTGACGCGAGCTCGAATATCGTGAGCGTCCTGGGTTTCAAGCTCGCCAGTAAGCCCGCCGACCCGGAGCATCCGTATGGTCATGGTCGCTTCGAGTATCTCTCGGGGCTTGTCGTCGCTGTTCTCGTGCTTATGATCGGCGTCGAGCTCGTCAAATCCTCGATTGATAAGATCATCAATCCCTCTGACGTCGAATTCTCGCTTGCGTTGGTGGGTGTCCTTGTGGGATCTATGGGGCTCAAACAATGGATGGCTCATCTGAATCACGTGCTCGGGGAGAAAATCAAATCCGAAACACTGCTTGCAACCGCCCAGGATTCCAAAAATGACGTCCTTGCCACGGGGGCGGTGCTCATTTGTGCAATATTCGCCCGTATCACGGGGATTAATTTGGACGCCTGGGCGGGCCTCGCAGTGGGCGCCTATATCGGTTGGAGCGGCATCGAGCTCATCCGCGACACGGTCAATCCGCTACTTGGACAAGCACCCGACCCTGAGCTTGTTCAGCATATCCGATCAAAAATCATGAGCTACCCTGGGGTCCTCGGCACGCATGACCTCATGGTGCACGACTACGGCCCGGGCAGGCAATTCGCCAGCGCGCACGTTGAGATGGCAGCTGAGACCGATCCGCTCGAGAGCCACGACACACTTGATAATATCGAGCAGGCGTTCAAGGACGAGGACGGGCTCATTGTCACCCTTCATTACGACCCCATCGTCACGAATGATCCCCATGTCGCCGATATGCGTAACAAGATTAATGCTTTAGCGCAGAGCATCAGCCCTCACGCGAGCATTCATGATCTTCGGTGTGTACCGGGGCCTACGCATACCAATGTTATTTTCGATTCGCTGCATCCTGCTGATTGTGAGCTGAGTCCCCAGGAGTTCAAATCTCGCTTGTCGGCCCTTGTTGTCGAAGAGTACCCCGATGCCGTGCCCAAAATCACGGTCGATGAGGATTACGTATCGGCAGAGCAGTAGGGTTCGCGTTCTCTGCCTTTGGCCTGTTGCAGAGGGAGGAGGGCTCACCGCGGTTATGGCGATGAGCCCGTCTGGATGAGACACGTTCCCCTGTATGCCTTTGTTCGGCGACAGTGCACGTATGTTTTGCGGTGGGGGATGAGCTTAGAAGTTGGCATCGAGCCAAGCGATGATATCGCTTGATTCGTAGAGCGGCTTGCCGTCGATGAACAGGCACGGAACCTGCTGCTTGCCACCCACCGAAACGAGTGTACGCGCCGCCTCGGAGTCGATGCTGATATTGCGCAGGGGAATTTCGATGCCGCGGCTCCTCATGAAGTCCGTGACGCGGATACAAAACGGGCACGTGGGGCGATAATACAGGACAAGGTCGTGGTTGGCTGACATGATGATCCCTTCTAAAGATGATGGTATTCTAGTCGCTTATACCCACTCGCGCGGAGGCTCTCGTGGAGATAGGAGGAAGATCATGCCTGAGTATCAACGCATATCGCACGGGTTTGAACCGGTATACGACGAGCGCTCACGCATTTTAGTGCTCGGCTCCTTTCCCTCGGTACTTTCGCGCGCGAACGACTTCTATTACGGAAATCCCCAGAACCGATTTTGGCGCGTTTTAGCGTCTTGCCTGCGAGCGAAAGTCCCCCAATCGATCCCTGAGAAGTGCGCGCTCTTGCTTGCGCATGGTATTGCGCTGTGGGACGTGGTGGCGCAATGCGACATTAAGGGTTCGAGCGATGCGAGCATCGCAAACGTGGAGCCTGTAGACATCGAGCGTGTGCTTGAGGTGGCGCCCATTCGGCATGTCGTGTGCAATGGCGGAACGGCGGGGCGTCTATACGCCAAGCACCTGCAGGATCGGGTTGGATTGCCCGCGGTCGTGCTGCCCTCAACGAGTCCCGCAAACGCCGCATGGACATTCGATCGGCTTCAAAAACGCTGGAAGGAAGCCTTGGATTCGATGAATTAGGCCTTTTGGCGGCGTGGGGACGACCGTGCAAAACCGATTGCCGTGTCATAACCCTGATGAGCCGTTCGCCTCGCCGTCCGGCCTGAGTTCGCGCTGCATGATGAGGACCTCGCGCGAGCCTTCGGGGTACAGCGCGCTAACCTCGGCTGTCCGCAGGGGCTTGAGACCGCACTTCTCCATCACACGATGCGATTGGGCGTTATCGAGGAAGTGGTCGGCGTACATCGCTCGAGCTCCCAGGTCGCGTTGCGCATGCTCGATGAGCGCGGAGAACGCCTCCGGGGCGTATCCCTTACCCCAATGCGGCGCGCCGATCCAGTAGCCTGCGGAGTACTCATCGGGTCCCTCTAGATAATCGCAATCATCGATCGTTTTAAGTCCTATTGCACCTATGAGCGTGCCGTCGCATCTGAGGGTGACGGCATATTGCTCGGGTCCCCGCAAGACATTGCGGAGGATGTCGAGACTCTGCTCTTCGCTTTCATGTGGAGGCCAGCCTGCGGCGGTACCTATACGTGGATCTCGGGCGAGCGCGTAGAGCTCGGTTGCGTCGCTGTCGAGCCAGGGGCGCAGGACAAGGCGGGCGGTGAT
Organism: uncultured Collinsella sp.; assembly: GCF_959026545.1. NCBI lineage: Bacteria > Bacillati > Actinomycetota > Coriobacteriia > Coriobacteriales > Coriobacteriaceae > Collinsella > uncultured Collinsella sp. The sequence goes on along the minus strand of NZ_CAUFLV010000001.1, from coordinate 33,848 downwards.
GAGTTCCATAGTGGTCCTTTCGGGGTCAATGGAATGGACGGTGATACGGATGCGAAGCGGTGGGGCAGTTGACGTGCGCCATGCCGACGGCGTGTGCGGCGCATGGAGCGTGTGCCCTCCCGTACGATTTGTGGGAAGGGGGGTAGGTGGTCTATCCGTCCAGATTGCCGGTGACGGTTCCCTTGCCGTTGGGGATGCGGCGTCCCGCCTTACCGGAGATATGATTGAGGTCGATTGCCCAAATTGCGGTCGCGGGGAGCTCCCAGTCGATCGCTGCGCCAATCTTGTCCTTGTGCTCGGGGCAGTATTTAAGGCAGATTTGTGTCAAGGCGCGTCGCATAAGCGCGGCATCCTCAACGGGACGAACGGTGCCCGTGGCAATCACACTTGCGAAGCGCGTAGTGAAGAGGCCGGGAGCACCGTCCTCCTCGACGTAAACTGGGTCCATATCCACGGCGACGGTGACGCACACGCGCGGGTCGCGCTTCCAGTCCTCGGTCTTCTGGCCTCCCGCGATGCCCGTGTGGATCAACAGGGCGTCACCGTCCAGGACGTAGGAAAGCGGCGTGGCGTAGGGGTGTCCGTCAGCATCGATCGTGGCGACGACGCAGTGCTCGCCGATGCGGAGGATTTTGCGGGCCTCCTCTTCGCTGATGGCTCGTTCCGGGAGTTGCTTCATGGGCTGGTGCATGGATCGACCTTTCTTGTGTGGGTTTGAACAGAGAATACGATATTTTGAGTCGTGGTGGCGCGTGGCTTGAAGCCCGCTAACTCGGGTGTTTGAAAGGGGGGCGCCAGCGCGCCATGGCCCAAACGTGGATCGGTGCAGACTGACTACGGAGGCACATAGTGCCAACGGGGAATTAGGAAGTTGAGGTTTTTCGTACTCGATTTGGGATTTCGAAAGTAGAGCGGCGGGTAATTTAGCAAAAGGTCAGGATTATTTTGCTGAATGGCGTCCTCTACTTTGACTTTTGGGAAACGAATACGAAAAACCTCAATTACGAGCGATTGCGCGAGCGGGCGCAAATGAGGAGGCGGGCGCAAATGGAAGAGCGCCGTCGGCAGAACAGCCGGCGGCGCTCGAAGGCGTTATATGCGGACCCCACGAGGAGGACCATTTGGGGGATCTGCCTACCCGAAGTAGGCCACGCCGCTCTCGAACAGGGGCATGAACTTCTCACCGGGGACGTTCTTGTACAGGCCGTTGCCGCGGCGCTCCACATGGCCCATCTTGCCGAACACGCGGCCGTCGGGGGAGGTGATGCCCTCGATGCAGGCGACGGAGCCGTTGGGGTTCACGTCGAGGTCCATGGACGGCATGCCGGCCACGTCGACGTACTGCGTGGCGATCTGGCCGCCGGCGCGGAGCTGCCCGAGCACCTCGTCGTTCGCGACGAAGCGGCCCTCGCCGTGGGAGATGGCCACGGTGTAGAGCTCGTCCGCGTTGCACTGGGATAGCCAGGGCGAGAGATCGCTGCAGATGCGGGTGCGAACCAGGCGGCTCTGGTGGCGGCCGATCTGGTTGAAGGTCAGCGTCGGCGCGTCCGCGGTGGCGTCCACGATGTCGCCGTAGGGCACCAGGCCGAGCTTGACGAGCGCCTGGAAGCCATTGCAGATGCCGAGCATCAGGCCGTCACGGGCCTGCAGGAGGTCGCGAACGGCCTCGGTGACCTCGGGCGCGCGGAAGAACGCGGTGATGAACTTGGCGGAGCCGTCGGGCTCGTCGCCACCGGAGAAGCCGCCGGGGATCATCACGATCTGGGACTCGCGAATGCGCCGTGCGAGCTCGCGCGTGGACTCGGCGACGTTCTCGGGCGTGAGGTTGTTGATTACGAAGACGTCGGCCTCGGCACCGGCGGCGGTAAAGGCACGGGCGGAGTCGAACTCACAGTTGTTGCCGGGGAAGACCGGGATGATCACGCGGGGCTTGGCGATCTTGAGGCCGCCGTAGGTCGCGCGGATGCGGCCCTCCTCCTCGCAGCGGTAGCGCTCCTCGGGGATCAGCTCCTCGGGCGCGTCGACGTCGTCGGCGGTGCTGCGGTAGGGGAACACGCCCTCGAGCGCGCTCGCCCAGGCCTCCTGCAGCTCGTTCAGATCGAGCGTCTCGCCGTAGGCGGTGAGCTCGTAGGGCTCGCAGGTCACGCCGAGCTCGACCACGCACACGCCGTCGACCTTGGGCAGCGCGGCGCCCTCGTCGAGCTCGACGATGAAGCAGCCGTAGGAGTGGTCGAACAGGTCGCGGGCGTCGGCCTCGTAGTAGGCCTCGGAAACCTCGAAGCCGATGCGGTTGCCCAGGCAGGCCTTGAACAGGACCTCTGCCAGGCCGCCGAAGCCGGCGGTGGAGACGGAGAGCGCCTTGCCCTCGCGCACGAGGCTCTCGACGGCACCGAAGGCGGCGAGCAGCGAGGTGGACTCGGGCAGCAGGTCATCGACCTGATAGGAAGGCTGGATCAGGGCGACGCGATGGCCGGCGCCCTTGAACTCGGGCGAGACGACGTTGGCGAGCTTGTCGACGGCCACGGCGAAGGACACGAGCGTGGGCGGGACGTCGAGGTCCTCGAAGGAGCCGGACATGGAGTCCTTGCCGCCGATGGCGCCGGCGCCGAGCTCGACTTGGGCCATGAGCGCGCCCAGTACGGCGGCCATGGGCTTGCCCCAGCGCTCGGGCACATCGCGCAGGCGCTCGAAGTACTCCTGGAAGGACAGGTAGACCTTCTCATGGTCGAAGCCGGTGGCCACGAGGCGGGAGATGCTCTCGACGACGGAGAGATAGGCGCCGCGGTACTGGTCGGCGTCCATGATGTAGGGGTTGAAGCCCCAGGCCATGCCAGAGACCGTGGTGGTCTCGCCGTCGACCGGGAACTTGGCGACCATGGCCTGGCTCGGGGTGAGCTGCCGGGTGCCGCCGAAGGGCATGAGGACGGTCGCGGCGCCGATGGTGGAGTCGAAGCGCTCGGACAGGCCCTTGTTGGAGCACACGTTGAGGTCGCTCACGAGCTCGGTCATGGCGTCGTGGAAAGACTCGCAGGTCTCGGCGCCCGGCACCATGGGGACGGTGCTCTCGTAGATGCCCTCGAGGGTGCCGAACTCCTCGAGCGCGGCCTCGGCGAGTTCGCTCTCGGGGTCGATGGGGGCGATGCCCTGGGCCACGACGTGGACGTCCTGGTACTTGGGCGCGCCGTTGGAGTTGAGGAAGTCGCGGGAGAGGTCGACGATGGCGTCGCCCTGCCAGGCCATGCGGACGCGTGCCTCATGCGTGACCTCGGCGATCACGGTTGCCTCGAGGTTCTCCTCGGCGGCGTAGCCCATGAACTCCTCGACGTCCTCCTCTGCTACCGCCACGGCCATGCGCTCCTGGGACTCGGAGATCGCGAGTTCGGTGCCGTCCAGGCCGTCGTACTTCTTGGTGACCATGTCGAGGTCGATGTAGAGGCCGTCGGCGAGCTCGCCCACGGCGACGGACACGCCGCCCGCGCCGAAGTCGTTGCAGCGCTTGATGAGGCGGCAGGCGTCGCCGCGGCGGAAGAGGCGCTGCAGCTTGCGCTCCATGGGGGCGTTGCCCTTCTGGACCTCGGCGCCGTCCTTCTCGATGGACTCGACGTTGTGTGCCTTGGAGGAGCCGGTGGCGCCGCCGATGCCGTCACGGCCGGTGCGGCCGCCGAGCAGGATGATCTTGTCGCCGGGGGCGGGGCACTCTCGGCGGACGTGGCTTGCCGGGGTGGCGCCCACCACGGCGCCCACCTCCATGCGCTTGGCCATGTAGCCGGGGTGGTACAGCTCGGAGACCTGGCCCGTGGCCAGTCCGATCTGGTTGCCGTAGGAGGAGTAGCCGGCCGCCGCGGTGGTCACGATCTTGCGCTGGGGCAGCTTACCGGCGATGGTCTCGCTCACGGGGACGGTCGGGTCGGCCGCACCGGTGACGCGCATGGCCTGGTAGACGTAAGAGCGGCCGGAGAGCGGGTCGCGGATCGCGCCGCCCACGCAGGTGGCGGCGCCGCCGAAGGGCTCGATCTCGGTGGGGTGGTTGTGGGTCTCGTTCTTGAAGAGGAACAGCCAGTCCTGGTCCTCGCCGTCGACGTCGACGGTCACCTTGACGGTGCAGGCGTTGATCTCCTCGGACTCGTCGAGGTTGGTGAGGATGCCCTGCGCTTTAAGCCACTTGGCGCCGATGGTGCCCATGTCCATGAGGCAGACGGGCTTCTCGTCGCGGCCAAGCTCATGGCGCATCTCCATGTAGCGGTCGAACGCGGCCTCGACGGCGGCGTCGTCGATCTCGATGTTCTGGAGGTTGGTGCCAAAGGTGGTATGGCGGCAGTGGTCACTCCAGTACGTATCGATGACGCGGATCTCGGTGATGGTGGGGTCGCGGTCCTCGTCCTTGAAGTACTGCTGGCAGAAGGCGATGTCCGCCTCGTCCATGGCCAGACCGCGCTCGGCGATGAAGGAGGCGAGGGCGGCCTCGTCCATCTCTCGGAAGCCGTCGATGATCTCGACCGGCTCGGGGTCGGGGATCTCCTGGGTGAGGGTCTCGGGCAATTCGAGCTCGGCGATGCGCGACTCGACCGGGTTCACCACATAGCCCTTGACGGCATTAAGATCCTCGGCAGAGAGTTCGCCGAAAAGCACATACACCTTGGCGCAGCGCACGGTGGGGCGCTCGCCCTGGGAGATGAGCTGGACGCACTCGGCGGCGGAGGCGGCGCGCTGGTCGAACTGGCCGGGCAGCGCCTCGACGGCGAAGAGGTGAGCAGCATCGACGGGCAGCTCCTTGTACACGGCGTCGACTTGCGGCTCGGAGAATACGGTGGGCACGCAGCGTGCGAACAACTCCTCGTCGATACCCTCGACGTCATAACGGTTAATGACGCGCAAGGCCGTGAGCGCCTCGATGCCCAAGGTGTCGCGGAGCTCGGTGAGCAGCTGCTTCGCCTCGACGTCAAACCCGGGTTTCTTCTCTACGTACACGCGAGAGACCATTGAGTCCTGCCCTTCTGTGGACGGGTTGGGCCGCTGGCGGCGGTCGGTTCGGGCGCGTCCGAAAGGTGCGTCCGTACCGCCTTGAACCAGACGGATTGCTAACCCTTCAATAATACGCCACGCCCCCCATTTGGCGCTGCGGACCATCAGGCAATTTGCCCATGGGGCCAAAACGACACAACGGCCTCTCCCGCCCGCCCCCGTCTGCGACTTCAGCCATTCATAACCAGTCTTACGGCAATGTCACCCGGTCGTAAGCCTTTCTTAACCATTGCGCGGGCACAATGGGCGATGCCGCATAAGGGAAACCCAAACCACTCTTGCCAAAAGGGCGACGGGGGGGGGTAGGCTCTAGCGGTCTGTCGAAAACGCGAACGAACGCGGACGGGGAAGTGATATGGCATGAAGTATTTGGAGATGATCGAGGCGGTTGCCCGTGAGCGGCACCATGCTCCGGCGGTGCGCGTGTCGACGGGCGCTGAGTTCGATTACGGCGAGGTGTGGACGGCGTCCGACGCGCTCGCGGCATATATATCGGCTCATGTCGAACGGGGCGTCCCGGTCATGGTGTACGGGAATAAGGGCCCCTTCATGGTGGTGGGATTCCTCGCCTGCATGAAGGCCGGGTGTCCGTATGTCCCCGTCGACTGCACCTCGGTTCCCGCCAAACGCGTCGCGTCCATCGCAAGGCAAATCACGCGCGAAGGGTCGTGTCCGCTGGTTTTGGCTACCGAGGATATTCCGCGTGTCGAGGAGATGCCGCCGCTCACGGTGTTGTCCCAAGACGAGCTCTGTCACATCGCCGCGACGGGTGGCGAAAGCGATCGCGGGCGTTGGATTGCAGGCGAGGACATCGCCTACATTCTGTTCACCTCGGGGTCGACGGGTGCCCCCAAGGGCGTTGAGATAACCGCAGCGTGCTTTGACAACTTCTGCGCTTGGGACGTGGAGCTCGCCCGTATGGCGGACGAAGGCCGTTCCCTGGGCGCCGTTTGGCTCGATCAGGCGCCTTTCTCCTTCGACCTGTCGGTCTTTGAGATGGCCGGTGCCCTCGCGAGCGGGGGATCCCTCTACTCCCTTGCCTCCGCAACGCAAAGCTCCGCTTCATCCCAGATGAAGGCCCTTGCGGACAGCGGCGTCCAGGTGTGGGTTTCGACCCCATCGTTTGCCGAGCTGTGTCTGGCGAACGTGGAGTTTCGCGATAAGCTTCTGCCCGATCTTCGCCTGTTCATCTTTTGCGGTGAGACGCTCCCCAACATGGTAGCCGCCCATCTTCTCGAGCGCTTTCCAGCTGCCCGCATCCTCAACACGTACGGACCGACGGAGTCGACGGTGGCAGTGACCTCGGTTGAAGTCACGGCAGACATGGCGTCTTCCGACGAGCCCCTGCCCGTAGGCGTCCCGCGTCCTGGCACGCGCTTGCGCATCGTGGATGCGGATGGATCCGATTGCGAGCCGGGCGTTTTCGGCGAGGTCGTAATCGAGGGGAACACCGTTGCCCGTGGCTACTTTGGCCGCGACGACCTCACCGCGCGGGCATTTGGGCAGGCCGAGCTCGATGGCGAGCAGGTGCGGGCATACCGCACGGGCGATGAGGGCATGCTCGACGAGGACGGCATGCTTCACTTCCGCGGTCGCCTGGATCTTCAGGTGAAGCTCAACGGCTTCCGCATTGAACTGGGGGAAATAGAGGAGCAGCTGCGCCGGCTCCCCGAAGTCGCCGCTGCCGCGGTGACGGCCACATATCGCGACGGGAAGGTATCGCACCTGGTGGCGCACGTGGTACCCGCGCGCCCGCTTGAGCAGACGCCGTTTAGGGAGGGGCTCGCGCTGAAGGAGCGTCTAAAGGCGACGCTTCCGCACTACATGATTCCCAAGAAGGTTGCATTTCGAGATTCACTGCCCATGACGGGCAATGGCAAGCTCGATCGCCGGAGCCTGCAGAGCGCGGGCTGCTAGGAGGACGCATGGGTTTTTATACCTCGCCGTCGTTCTTCATGGCATCTGCCTTCCTGGTGGTGCCCGCGGTCGTTCTGGGGCTTGCGGGCAGGTCCATCAGGGTGTATGGCATGGCGGCGTCGTGTCTGATGATGGCACTGCTGTTTACCGGGAATCCACAGGGTCTGGCAGCGCTTGGCGTCTTTCTCACTATCGCTTCGCTGGGTGCCTATGCGGTGCATCGCAGCTGGTGTACCGAAGGCGGTGCCAAAAGCCTTGCGGTCTATCGCGCGGCCCTGCTATCCACCATCGTCCCGCTGGTGATCTATAAGGTTGGGGCGGTGTTTGACCGGGACCTGCTGGGGTTCATCGGCATCTCCTATATCACCTTTAAGGCGGTGCAGGTTCTCATCGAGATGCGCGACGGCCTCATCGAGCGCATGGATCCGCTCGACTATCTGTATTTCCTGACCTTCTTCGCCACGTTCACCTCGGGACCGATCGATCGATCCGGGCGCTTCGTCGAGGACATCCACGCCCCTAGACCGCGCTCCGATTACGCCGACCTGCTCACGCGCGGCGTCATGATGATGTTCGCGGGCGCCGCAATGCAACTCGTCCTCGCGACGATTGCGCGGGGGTTCTACGACGCGAGTTGCGCTCCCGCCGGCACGCTCACGCTCGATGCGCTCACTATGCCCGTCGCCTGCCGTGAAGTGCTTCGGGCATATGGGTACGCGGCGTACCTCTTCTTTGATTTCGCCGGGTACTCGCTTATGGCGATGGGCTTGGGACGGTGCTTTGGCATCGCCGTTCCGGCGAATTTTCGCGCCCCGTACATCGCCGTCGATATCAAGGATTTTTGGAACCGCTGGCACATAACGCTGTCGACGTGGCTGCGCGACTTCGTGTTCATGCGGTTCGTTCGCATGGCGACCAAGCGCAAGCTCTTTTCGAGCAGGCTGCAGACGGCGTGCGCCGCCTACATGGTCGACATGGCGCTTATGGGGGCTTGGCACGGATTGACGGTGGACTACCTTGCGTACGGTATCTATCACGGTGTCCTGCTCGCGGTGACGGAGGTCTACCAAAAGCGCAGCTCATTCCACAAGCGCCATCGCAAGGAGGGTTGGTACAAGGTGGCGTCGTGGTTTGTCACCTTGCAGCTCGTGGTCTTGGGGTTCGCCCTGTTCTCAGGGCAGGTCTCGGGCCTGATTGCGGCGGCGTTAGGCTGACGATGAGCTCGTCGGCATATAGACAAGGCGCCTGCGTGGCGCATGAGAGAAAGGAATTTCCCATGGCAATGGACAAGAACGAGATCGAATCCCGGGTACTCGAGATGCTCGAAGAGATCTGCGATGACGAGGCGGTGCGCGAGGAACGCGATGTCGACCTGTTCGAGGCGGGTCTGCTCGACTCGCTCGCGGCCATCGAGGTGCTCGTTGGCATTGAGGAGAACTTCGGGGTCGAAATCGCGCCCACGGCGGTTGAGCGCAAGGAGATGAACACGGTGAATAAGATCATCGAGCAGATCGCGGTGCGCTTGTGAGCGCCTCCGGAGGGCGTTTTGGGCGAACCGGGAGTGCGGTGTCACCCGTGGCGTCCGTGTCGCATGTGGTGGAGCGCGTGCGAGCATGGTGGTATGGGGGCTCGGTTTCTGCGGCGATCGCCTGGACGTGCGCGCTTGTGGCACTCGCCGCCCTGCTTGTGTGGTTTTTCATCTGCTCTCCGTACGGCGCGCCGGCTTCTCCGGTTTACGCCGAGTTTTAGCATGCGACCGATAGCGAGAGGAGGGAGCATGATATGAAGCGTCTCATTGCGGTATGCGCCGCGCTTGCGCTGATTTCGAGTGCCGGTGTTGCCTTTGTGTGCGCGGGTGGCGTGCGCGCCCTGCCGCCTTCGGACTTGAGGACGGCGTATCCCAGTTACGCGGAGGTTGCGAGCTGGGATTTCATGGCGGGCGAGTACGATGCGCTCCGAAGGGGTGGAGACGACCCGCGGCTTATTCTCGGCTCTTCCGAGCTCAATTCGGCCCCTGCGGGCCCCGCTCATCCGGGCCGTCTGTTCGCCGATGGGCGATATGGCGTCACCTCGGTTGTGGCGGGGCGGGCTGGCGTCAATGACCTGTGGCAGGCGATTGAGGTTGGCGCGTTCGCTCCCCATATGCCAAAGGGGAGCCGTCGCGTCGTCATCTTTGCGAGCATGCAGTGGTTCATGTGCTATCGGGATCCGGCGAGTACCTTTCCCGGCGTGTTTTCGCAAGGCGCCTACGATGCGTTCATGGCGAACCCCTCCATTTCGCGCGAGGCGAAGGCGCATGTTGCCGAGCGCGTGCGCGCGTACGGCGTGCAGGACGCCGACGTCGACGCTTCCACTCCCGCGGGGTTCGTGCACGCTGCAGATCGCACCGCAAGTTCGCTTGCCGCCGACCTGCGTCTGGCGTGGTCGCTGCGAGCGGGCAACGCGGATGGTCAGCAGGGTATGAGGGGAGCCACAAGGGGGGATGTCTTTGTTGCTGCCGAGCCTGCCGCCAGCGGACAGGACCGCGGCGGATCTTCTTCCGTGTCCCGTCGCGATTCGGAACGCCAGGTGAGACCAAAGGTCTCTGTGCCCGATTGGGATGCGCTGATTGAGGACGGTAGGCAGCGCGCGACCAAGGCCGCGGCAAATAATGAGTACGGGTTCTACGACAGCTGGTACGAGAAGAAGTTCGAGACTTGGCTCGACGGGGCCCGACGTAGCTGGCGTGCGGATGACGGCGTGTACTTCAGTCAGCAGGAATACGAGGATTTCGAGCTCATGCTCGACGTTTGCCGGCAAGTGGGCGTAGAGCCGCTCATCGTCATCCAGCCCGTCAAGGGCAAGGCGTACGACCAGACCATCTACACGCGGGAAGTGCGCGAAGCGTACTACACGACGATCCGCGCGATATGCAATCGCACGGACGTGGAGATCGCCGATTTTTCGGGATACGAGTACGACCCGCTGTTCCTGCGCGACTATTCGCATCCGTCTGCTTACGGAAGCGCCCTATACTCCCAGGCTATCTATGACTTTTGGACGCGCTAACCACGGCGATTTGGGTATAAACAGTTGATATGCACGAGGCGTCCGTCAGGACGGACGCGAGACCAGACCGAAAGGGCCTCATGTTCGATCAGCAGACCCGCCGCATCGCTTTGCTCATTGCCTTTGGCGTGTGCCTGCACGTCGCCGTTTCCCATCTCGACGTGGTACTGGGTGCCCTGTCCGCGATCGTCGACATCTTGTTCCCCGTTCTACTTGGCCTGGGTTTCGCCTTCGTTCTGAACGTGCCCGTTTCGGGCATGGAGCGCTTGCTTGCTCGTCTTACCTCCCGGCTGCCTGAGAAGCACCGGCCTCGCCCGGGCGCCGTCACCATGGCGAGCATCGTCATCGTGCTCATCCTCATCGCAGGCGTCGCCGTACTTGCGGTGACCATGCTCGTCCCTCAACTCGTCGCCTCTGCCAAGACGATCGCGCCGTTGCTTGCCGAGCGCCTTCCCGAGATCGAGCGGGCGCTCGCCGAGAGCGGCTTCGACGTCGACAGGCTCGCCAAGGTGTTCCAACACTCCAGCTCCTCCGCGGCTGATGGTTCCGCGTCGGGGCTCGAAGGATTACTGAGTTTCGGCCTCGGGTCGGTCGCGACCTCGGTGTTCGCGGCGGCGCGCTCGACGGTCTCGGTTATCTCCAGCACCGTGTTCGCCTTCGTGATCGCCGTGTACGTCTTGGCGAGCAAACGCACGCTCGGCCGTCAGGTGAATCGCGTCATGGACGCCCATCTCGATGCGGGTCACGCCGCGCGGATCCGCCATGTCGCGCATCTCGCCTCCGACACGTATTCCAAGTTCCTTTCCGGCCAATGTGTCGAGGCATGCATTCTGGGAACGCTGATATTCCTCGCGTTCTCCGTGGTTCGCTTGCCCTATGCCGGGCTCATCGGCTTCTTGACGGCCCTGTTCGCCTTCGTGCCATACGTGGGCGCGTTCGCCTCGTGCGCGATCGGCGCGTTCCTCACGCTGCTCGCCTCGCCCGAGCACGCGCTGCTCTGCGTCGTCGTCTACCTGGCGGTTCAGTTCGTCGAGAACCAATTCATCTACCCGCACGTGGTGGGCTCCTCCGTGGGGCTTTCCGCCCTGTGGACGCTCATTGCCGCGCTCGTGGGCGGCAACCTGTTTGGCATCGTGGGCATTGTGTTCTTCATTCCCATTGTGGCGGTGCTCTACGAATTGTTCAGGGAGTGGACGAACGCGCGTCTTGCGGAGCGCGGCGCGGCGGGGGAGGCCGATGCATGATTGAGATTCGCGATATCGCCAAGACGTATACCACGGGCGATCTGGTTCAGCGTGCGCTCGACGGCGTTTCGGTGACCTTTCGTGACAACGAGTTCGTGGCGGTGCTCGGGCCATCCGGCTCAGGCAAGACCACCTTTCTGAACATCTTGGGCGGATTTGACCACGCCGACTCCGGTGACATCGTGGTCAACGGCATCTCCACGCGTGACTACGGTGACGCCGAGTGGGACACCTATCGTAACCACCGCGTGGGCTTCATCTTCCAGAGTTATAACCTCATCCCGCACCAGACGGTGCTCGCCAACGTCGAGCTTGCTCTCACCCTGGCGGGCATCGCGCCGGCCGAGCGCACGCGCCGGGCGACGGCAGCGCTCGAGCGCGTGGGTCTGGGCGGCCATATCAACAAGAAGCCTGCCCAGCTCTCGGGCGGTCAGATGCAGCGCGTCGCGATTGCCCGCGCGCTGGTGAACGACCCTGAGATCGTGCTGGCCGACGAACCCACGGGTGCCCTCGACACTGAGACGGGCATCCAGGTCATGGACCTGCTTGCCGAGGTCGCGCGCGAGCGGCTCGTGATTATGGTTACGCACAATCCGCAGCTCGCTGAAGACTACGCCACGCGCGTCGTGCGCATCCAAGACGGTCATATCGTGGACGACACGCGTCCGGTGGGCGAGAAGGAGCTTGCCGAGGGACTGGCGGAAGGGGCGGGCCGCGAGACGTCCACTGACCCCAAGAAGCGCTCGTCCATGAGCCTGCTCACGGCGCTGTCGCTCTCCTTCAACAACCTGATGACCAAGAAGGGCCGCACCATCATGACGGCCTTCGCGGGTTCGATCGGCATCATCGGCATCGCGGCGATCCTGGCGCTCTCCAACGGTGTGAACGGCTATATCGCCAAAGTCGAGCAAGACACGTTGTCGAGCTATCCGCTCACCATTGCCCGCCAGAGCTACGACCTCACGAGCATGATGACGGGCGACGCGGGCACTTCTTCGGGCGAAGATACCGCCGGCGCGGCGGGGGAGGGCACGGCCGGTGACGACACGGCTTCCGCCTCGCACGATGACGCCCAACCCGAGCCTGGTGATAAGATTCCCGTGTTCACCATGCTCTCCGACATGTTCGCCAGCGTGAAGTCGAACGACATGGCGAGCTTCAAGGCCTTCCTCGATAAGGACGCCGATGAGCTCGAAGGAGAGGTGTCCGCCATCCAATACGATTACGGCATCACGCCGCTCGTGTACCGCGCGGACGAGGGTACCGATCCGGTCCAGGTCTCGCCCAACGCCTTGTCCACGGCTATGACCGGCGGGGCGAGCTCTGCCGCCATGGCGGGCACGATGATGACGGGCACCACCGCCTTCAACGAGATGATTGACAATCCCGAGTTGCTCGACGAGCAGTACAACGTGGTGGCCGGTCGTTGGGCGCGCGAGGCCGATGAATGCGTGCTCGTGCTCTCTGCCCGCGGCAAGATTTCCGACTACACGCTTTACAGCCTCGGCGTGCTCGACCCCTCCGAGCTCGATCGCATGGTGGACGGCGCCATGAGCGGCTCGGGCGAGATCGATGTGCCCGAGGTCGACGTGGACTTCACCTACGAGGATGCCCTGGGGACGAGCTTCAAGGTGCTGACCGCCTCCGATTTCTACCGCAAGAACGCCGAGACGGGCGGTTGGACGGACATGTCCGATGACGCCTCGTTCGTAGGGCAACAGGTCGCGAACGGCCTCGACCTCAAGGTCGTGGGTGTGGTGCAGCCGAGCCCTACGGCCAAGTCCGCGGCGCTCTCGCAGGGCATCGCCTACACGCATGAGCTCACCGACGAGCTCATGGAGCGCGCTGCGAATTCCGAGATCGTCAAACAGCAGCTTGCGCACCCCGAGGTCGACGTGTTCACCGGCAAGCCCTTCGCCACCCTGCAGGAGGAGGCGAAGCAGGGCGTGGACCTGGCGAGTTTGTTCATCGTGGACGAGGCGGGCCTCAAGTCGGCGTTCAAGATCGACGAGAAGGCGTTGGGCGCCGGGCTCGACCTGTCTGGATTCGACTTTGCAGGGCTGAACTTGGGCGGCGTCGATATCGACCTTTCCGGGGCGCTCGGCTCGCTCGATCTCGACGCGATCTTGGCCAACCCGCCGCAGCCCGATCTATCCGAGATTTGGGGTGACTTGAGTGACGGCGACCTGCTCACACGCGAGCAGCTTGAGGCGTCAATGCAAGCGGCGTATGCGTACTCGAGTGGTTTCGTGGCGTGGCTCGCCAACAGCGGCGAGGACCTCAAACCCGATGACCCTGACTTCGCCGTCAAGCTGCTCGAGGCGTTTGCCTCGTACAACAACACGGATGAGGCCCAAGCGCAGCTCGCGATCATCGCGAAAAACGCGGGTGAGCCGGTGGCGGAGCGCCTGCAGGAGGCGATGCGGTCCTATGTCGAAAACCAGCTTGCCCCGTATATGACCGAGGCGTTCTCCCAGGTGCTTGATCGGACAGGGGAGAAAATCGGCTCTGCGATCGCCTCCCAGCTCCAGACGAGGCTCGGCCAGGCGATGGCATCGGCGGCCCCGCAGCTCGCGCAGCGCCTTGCGGCAAGCATGCAGAGCGCGTTCTCAGTCGACGGCACCGCGTTCGCGAATGCGATCCATCTCAACATGGATGCCGAGGACCTCTCGTCGCTCATGACCAGCTACGCGAACGCCGGCAAGCTCACGTATAGCAACAATCTCTCCACGCTGGGATACGCCGATCCGTCCGACCCGCAGTCGGTGAGTATCTACCCCGTCGACTTTGAGGCCAAGGAGGTTGTGCTTTCCGCGATTGATCGCTACAACGAGGATATGCGCGCGGCGGGCGACGACGACAAGGTGATCGTCTACACCGACTACATGGGTGTGCTCATGGGCAGCGTCACGAGCATCGTCAACATGATCTCGCTTGTGCTCATCGCCTTCGTGAGCATTTCGCTCGTGGTGAGCTCCATCATGATCGGCATCATCACGTATATCAGCGTGCTGGAGCGCAAGAAGGAAATCGGCATTCTGCGCGCGATGGGCGCGTCCAAGCGCAACATCGCCAATGTCTTCAACGCCGAAACCTTTATCGAAGGTCTCATTGCCGGTGTGCTGGCGATTGCCGTAGTGGTTTTGGTGTCGTTCCCCGTGAACGCGTGGGCGCTTGCCGAACACCAGATCGAAAACGTCATGCAGTTGCCGGTGGCGTCCGCGCTCGGGCTCATCCTCATTAACGTGTTGCTCACCGTGGTTGCGGGCCTCATCCCGAGCCGCAACGCCGCCCGCCGCGACCCGGTGGAGGCGCTGAGAAGTGAGTAAAACCTCAATTTGGGGACAGGCACTTTTTGAGGTCGAGAAAGCGCGGGGGACTGAGTTAACTAACAGTTAGGTTTCCTGGCTCAAACATGAAGACGTCTCAATTGTGCGAACGATCGCCAGCTGGTGAAATAGTCAGTGAGCAGCTGCGACGCATACACTTTGCACGAAGGGACGAACCATGCATATTTCCGAGGTCATCCGTAACCGCCGACGCGGGCTGGGCTTGACGCAGGAGCAGGTGGCTCAGCGCCTGGGGGTTTCTGCGCCGGCAGTCAACAAGTGGGAGCGCGGCATGAGCTACCCGGATATAACGCTGATCCCCGCTCTCGCACGCCTGCTCGAGACAGACGCCAATACCCTCCTGTCGTTCGAACCCGAGTTGAGCCAAGAGGCGAACCTCGAAATTCAACGCGAGGTTGACCGGCTGGTCCGAGAGGATGGGTACGAGGCGGGTTTCGCATACGCGCAGGAGCGGATGCGCCTGTATCCGGCAAGCGATGAGCTCGCCATCGTGCTCACGCAGTACCTGGACGGCGCGCTCACACTCTTTCAGGTTGAGGAGCCAGATAGGTATCGTCCCACGCTAGACAAAGCTTACGAACGGCTGTCCCAAAGCACGCTGCCCGAAGCCCGAGAGCAGGCGTGCGGCATGCTTATCGCCCGCGCTATGCAGGAAGAGCGCTATGAGGATGCGCAACGCCTGCTCGACACCATTCATCAGCCGCAGATTGACAAGGAGGAGCGCCAGGCGATTCTTCTTATGCGCCAAGGCCATGATGAGGAGGCGGCGCGTGCGTGGGAGGCGCGCCTGATTAGAATGTCGGCCGACCTTATGGGGACGGTCAATAGCATTATCGAGATTGCCTTGCGCGAGGACCGCGTGGACGATGCACTCGCATGCGCCCACCGCGCGCAAACGCTATTTGAGGTACTCAACCAGCCTGGATGGATGGGACTCGTGCCCAGCTTGACCGTTGCGGTTGCAACAAAGGATACGAATGAGACGTTTGATTTGCTTGAGCAGATTATGTCGTCTCTGCATGGTGCCGACGCCGGCGCTCTTAAGAGTCCTTTGTATCGTTTCACCAACTTTAATGACTTGACGCAGCTAACCTCGCAAATGGGCACCGTGATGCTGGCCGGTGTTCAAGCGGATGAGGAGTACGCGTTTTTACGCGAGGCTCCCGGCTATGAGGCCTTTCTTAACAAGTGGAATTCACGGTAAGTTTCGAGTACGTCGCTGCCCGGACGGGGGCGGCCGAGGTTTTCGTAGAATCCGCACGCAAAGGAGAGCCCAGTGGGCTCTCCGTCTTGCGCAGGACCTGACCGAGCGAAAACCTCGGCCGCCCCCGTCCGGGGCGTCGCGGGGCGATATGGGGCGACGGCAACAGCCGGCCGCACTCTCGCCAACCGCCCTCACCTGCAAAAACATTGCGAAGACAATATGGAGACGCCCGTGGGCGTGTATACTAATCAAGCTGTGTCCACTAGGAGGATTCTGCCTAGGCCATCTACCTGCGCATTTGGGTTGCCGCGCACGAAAGGCCGAGACGAATGCAAGGAGTGGCGCGCAAATCCGTATGTGGTCCTCTAGGGGCACGCGCAAGGGGCGCGTGCAATGTCCCAAGACCACCGAGAGTTGGAGATCGAATGATCAACATGATTCTCGGCCGCAAGATCGGCATGACCCAGGTTTGGGACGAGGACGATAACGTCGTCCCCGTCACGGTCATCCAGGCTGGCCCCTGCACCGTCTCGCAGGTTAAAACTGAGGCGACCGACGGCTACAACGCCGTCCAGATCGGCTTCGGCGACATCAAGTCCAAGCACGTGAACAAGCCCATGGCTGGTCACTTTGCTAAGGCTGGCGTCGAGCCCGTCCGTTACCTTCGTGAGGTCCGCGTCGAGAATGGCGAGGAGCACAAGGTCGGCGACGTCGTCACCGTCGCCGATTTCGAGAACGTCGCCAAGGTCGACGTCATCGGCACCTCCAAGGGTAAGGGCTTCCAGGGTCGCATCAAGCGCTGGAATCAGCACCGCGGCCCCATGACCCACGGTTCCCACATTCAGCGTCACCCCGGCTCCATCGGCCAGTGCGCCTACCCGGCCCGCGTCCTCAAGGGCGTCAAGATGGCCGGTCACATGGGCAACGCCCGCGTGACTGTGAAGAACCTCTCCGTTGTCCGCATTGATGCTGAGCAGAACCTCATGCTTGTCAAGGGCGCTGTGCCCGGTGGCAAGAACGGTCTGGTCGCCATCCGCATGGCGTAAAGGAGGACCGTCGCTATGTCTAAGTTTGAAGTGAAGAACGTCGAGGGCAAGCAGGTCGCCGAGGCCGAGCTCGCCGACGCCGTGTACGGCATCGAGCCGAACGTGCACGTCATGCACCACATCGTCACGTGCCAGCAGGCCTGCTGGCGTCAGGGCACCCAGTCCACCAAGGGCCGTTCCGAGGTCTCCGGTGGCGGCAAGAAGCCGTGGCGTCAGAAGGGCACCGGCCGTGCCCGTCAGGGTTCCATCCGCGCCGCCCAGTGGCGTGGTGGCGGTGTGATCTTTGGGCCCAAGCCCCGCACCTATGTGAAGCGCATGAACAACAAAGAGGTCAAGCTCGCCATGCGTTCCGCCCTGTCCGCCAAGCTCCGCGACAACGAGCTCGTGCTCGTGGACGACTACGGTTTCGAGAAGCCGTCCACCAAGGCCGCTGTCGCCATGCTCAAGGCTCTGGGTCTCGAGGGCAAGCGTCTGACCATCATCGTTCGCGAGGATGACATCAACGCCTATCTCTCCTTCCGCAACATCCCCAAGACGTGGATCATCACGCCCGCCGAGGCCAACACCTATGACCTCATCAACAACGGTGCGCTGATCATGCCCGCCGACGTCGCCGCTCACTTCGGGGAGGTGCTCGCCTAAATGACCGCTCACGAGATCATCATCCGCCCGATCGTGTCCGAGCGTTCCTACTCCGCCATGGAGGAGAACAAGTACACGTTCGAGGTCGCCAAGAACGCCAACAAGTTCCAGATCAAGGACGCTATCGAGGAGCTCTTCGGCGTGAAGGTTGTTCGCGTCAACACCCTGAACGTCAAGCCCAAGACCAAGCGCGTTCGCTACGTCGCTGGCAAGACCCGTTCTTGGAAGAAGGCCGTCGTCACGGTGGCCGAGGGTCAGACCATCGAGGTCTTTGGCGCCCAGGCGTAATTCACGCCTACGTTAGTTCTTGACGCTTGCCTCTCGTGTAGGGGAGGCAAGCTCAAGTGCTCCGTGCGTAAAAATAGGAAACGCCCGGAGCCGTGGTAATCCGGTGTCACTGCATCCGCATCCCAGCTTGCAGTGGCCAACGGACCGATATGAAAGGGATAAGGAATGGCTGTAAAGCACCTTAAGCCGACCAGCGCCGGCCGTCGCTGGCAGACGATCGCGGACTTCTCCGAGATCACCTGCACCACGCCCGAGAAGTCTCTTCTCGAGCCGTTGCCGGTCAAGGCTGGTCGTAACAACGCCGGTCGCATCACCATGCGTCACCAGGGCGGCCGCGTTAAGCGTCAGTACCGCGTTATCGATTTCAAGCGCAATAAGGATGGCGTGCCGGCCAAGGTCGCTACCATCGAGTACGACCCGAACCGTTCCGCTCGCATCGCCCTGCTTCACTACGTGGACGGCGAGAAGCGCTACATCCTGGCCCCCAAGGGCCTCAAGGTCGGCGACACCGTCGTTTCCGGTGCCGGCGCCGACATTAAGCCGGGCAATGCCATGCCGCTGTCCGAGATTCCCGTGGGTACCCTCATCCACGCAATCGAGTTCCAGCCTGGCAAGGGTGCCGCTATCGCCCGTTCCGCTGGTACCGCTTGCCAGCTCATGGGCAAGGAGGGCAAGTACGCGATCATCCGCATGCCTTCCTCCGAGATGCGCCGTGTCCTCGTGACCTGCCGTGCCTCCATCGGTGAGGTCGGCAATGCCGAGCACTCCAACATCGTGATCGGCAAGGCCGGTCGCCATCGTAAGATGGGCGTCCGTCCGACCGTCCGTGGTACCGTCATGAACCCGGTCGATCACCCGCACGGCGGTGGCGAGGGTCGTTCGCACACCTCCGGTCGTCCGTCCGTCTCTCCGTGGGGCACTCCCTCCAAGGGCTACCGCACCCGCAACAAGAAGAAGACGTCCAACGACCTCATCATCCGTCGTCGCAAGAAGTAATCGATACTCGTTAGGAGAAAGCACTTATGAGCAGAAGTCTCAAAAAGGGCCCGTTCGTAGAGGCGCGCCTCCTCTCGCGTATCATCGCGATGAACGAGGCTGGCAAGAAGGACGTCGTGAAGACCTGGTCCCGCGCGTCCACCATCTTCCCCGAGATGGTCGGCCACACCATCGCCGTCCACGACGGTCGCAAGCATGTTCCCGTGTACGTCACCGAGTCCATGGTCGGTCACAAGCTGGGCGAGTTCGCGCCCACTCGTACGTTCCGTGGCCACAAGGCCAAATAGGGGGTTTAGGTAAATGGCTACTACTTCCACCGAGACCCGCGAGGTCCGCGCTACGGCCAAGTACGTGCGCGTTTCCCCCGGCAAGGCTCGTCTCGTGATCGACCTGATCCGCGGCAAGAACGTCGCTCAGGCCTTCGATATCCTTCACTTCTGCACGCGCTCCGTCGCTGTTGACGTGGAGAAGGTCCTGCGCTCCGCCGTTGCCAACGCCGAGCACAACAACCAGATGCGCGCTGACGACCTGTTCGTCAAGGCCGCGTATGTCGACGAGGGCCCCACGCTTAAGCGCATCCGTCCTCGCGCCAAGGGCTCCGCTTCCCGCATCCTCAAGCGCACGAGCCACATCACTGTCGTCGTCGCTCCTCGAAAGGAGGCTTAAAGCGTCATGGGTCAGAAAGTCTATCCTACCGGCTTCCGTCTTGGCATCACCGAGAACTGGCGCTCCCGCTGGTTCGCTGAGAAGGATTACGCCAAGACTCTCGGCAACGATATCGAGATCCGTCGTTTCCTCGAGAAGCGCCTCGCCCGTGCCGCCGTCTCCCGCGTTGAGATCGAGCGTGCCGGCGACAAGGTGAAGGTCATCATCCTCACCGCCCGTCCTGGTGTCGTCATCGGCAAGAAGGGCTCCGAGATCGACGGTCTCCGCACCGAGCTCGAGCGTGTCGCCGGCGTTACCAAGGGCAACCTCTCCGTCGACGTCATCGAGGTCAAGCGTCCCGAGCTCGACGCCGTTCTGGTTGCTCAGTCCATCGCCGAGCAGCTCGAGGGCCGTGTGGCCTTCCGCCGCGCCATGCGCAAGGCCGTCCAGTCCGCTCGCAAGGCCGGCGCCAAGGGTATTCGTATCCAGTGCTCCGGTCGTCTCGGCGGCGCCGAGATGGGCCGTCGCGAGTGGTACCGCGAGGGTCGCGTGCCGCTGCACACCCTCCGCGCTAAGATCGACTACGGCACCGCCACCGCTCACACCACCATGGGCTCCTGCGGCGTCAAGGTCTGGATCTACCAGGGCGAGAAGCTCCCGGGCCAGCCTGTTCCGAACATGGCTCTCGAGGGTACCTCCCGTCCGCGTCGTCGCAACAACGATAGGAGGAATCAGTAATGCTCGCTCCTAAGCGTATTCTTCACCGCAAGGTGCAGCGTGGCTCCATGAAGGGCCAGGCCAAGGGCAACACCGAGCTCCATTTCGGTGAGTACGGCATCGTCGCCCTCGATCGCCACTGGATCACCAACCGTCAGATCGAGGCCGCTCGTATCGCCATGACCCGCTACATGAAGCGTGGCGGCAAGGTTTACATCACCATCTTCCCGGATAAGCCCATCACGAAGAAGCCTGCGGAGACTCGCATGGGTTCTGGTAAGGGTAACCCCGAGGAGTGGGTGGCCGTTGTCAAGCCGGGCCGCGTTATGTTCGAGATCGCCGGCGTGTCCGAGGAGATCGCTCGCGAGGCCCTGCGTCTTGCCCAGCACAAGCTGCCGATCAAGACCAAGATCATTACCCGCGCTAAGAACGGGGAGGACAAGTAATGAAGCCCGCAGAGATTCGTGAGCTTTCCGACGAGGCCCTGGCTGAGAAGCTGAAGGATTGCCGCGCCGAGCTCTTCAACCTTCGTTTCCAGATGGCCACCAGCCAGCTGGACAACACCGCTCGCGTGAACACCGTGAAGAAGGACATCGCTCGTGTCCTCACGGAGCAGCGTGCCCGTCAGATTGCAGCGGAGAAGTCCGCTGCCACCAAGTAGCGCAAGGAGAGATAATGGCTGAAGCAACTGAGCGCAACGCGCGCAAGGTCCGCCAGGGTATCGTTTCCTCCATCATGGGCAACAAGAGCATTGTTGTGACCACCACGGAGCGCAAGCGTCATCCCAAGTACGGCAAGATGATGACCAGCACCAAGAAATTCCACGTCCACGACGAGGAGAACACGGCCGGCGTTGGCGACACCGTTCGCATCATGGAGACCCGTCCGCTGTCCGCCACCAAGCGTTGGCGTCTTGTCGAGATCATCGAGCGCGCCAAGTAAGCTTGTTGAAGTAAACCCTCCGGTGACGTGCGCCCGTCCGAGTGCCATTTAGGTACTCGATCAGGGCGGTCGCACCTCTCGCCGGCTTAGGTTCGGAAAGGTTCCAACCATGATTCAGATGCAAACCATGCTGAACGTTGCCGACAACTCTGGTGCGCGCAAGGTTCGTTGCATTAAGGTGCTGGGCGGCTCTAAGCGCCGTTACGCCGGCATCGGTGACGTCGTCATGGCCGCCGTGCAGGAGGCCACGCCCGGCGCGAACGTCAAGAAGAAGGATGTCGTGCGCTGCGTTATCGTGCGCACCGTCAAGGAGGTCCGTCGCAAGGACGGTTCCTACATCCGCTTCGATGACAACGCTGCCGTCGTCATCAACAAGGATGGTTCGCCTGTCGGCACCCGTATCTTCGGGCCCGTCGCTCGCGAGCTTCGTGACAAGAAGTACATGAAGATCGTCTCGCTCGCACCCGAGACCCTCTAACGTAAGGGAGAGACCACTATGTCTATGTCCATCAAGAAGGGCGACAAGGTCGAGGTGCTCTCCGGTAAGGATCGCGGCAAGCAGGGCGTCGTCCTGCGCGCGCTGCCTTCCGAGGGCAAGGTTATCGTCGAGGGCGTCGCTGTCGCCAAGAAGGCCGTCAAGCCCAACGGTGCTGGCCAGCAGGGCGGCATCGTCGACAAGGAGATGCCGATCGACGTTTCCAACGTCCAGCTCATCTGCCCCGAGTGTGGCAAGCGCACCCGTGTTGGCCACGAGGCCGGCGAGCTCGACGGTCACAAGACCAAGCTCCGCATTTGCAAGAAGTGCGGTCACAAGTTCTAAGGATTAACTCCTAGAACTCCCACCGGAAGACCCCTCCGAGACCCTCCCGGCGGTTTCACGCAAACGTCCTCGGAGTCGCGCTTCGCGCGGCTCCTACGGAATGTTTGCTTAGAAACCGCCGTCCGGGCCTCGGAGGGGTCTTCCTGCGTTTACGGGGTTACGCGTCCCTGGCGCGAATGGGGCAATCGGAGCCAGGTGCCATTTGCTGCAATAGTAATTGGCTCGGCCAAAAACGCGCAGAAGTACGCAGAAATACGCAATACTGTGCTATGCTGCTTCTCAAAAGATGCGCAATGGGTGCATCTGCACGTGGCGAGAGGATTGCTATGGCTATCGAGCGCGACATGACATCGGCGGCACCAAAGGACGCGGCGGCGGCTGCAAAAGCCGCCTTTGAGGCGGTGGCGGGCAAGCCGTTCCCGAACGACATCTTCACCGCACCTCACCTGAACTGGGCGATCATCGGCTGCGGTGTGATCGCCAACCAGTTCGCCCAGTCCTTGGCGCTCGCCGGGCGCACCGTGTACGGTGTCGCCAATCGCACGCACTCCAAAGCCGAGGCGTTTGCCCGTGAGTATGGCGTCGAGCGCGTCTACGATAGCTTCGAAGATCTGTATGAGGACCCGGACGTCGATTGCGTGTATATCACCACGCCGCACAACACGCATATCACCTATCTTCGTGCCGCGTTGGCTGCCGGGAAGCATGTTCTATGCGAGAAGGCCATCACACTGAACTCGGTCGAGCTCGAAGAGGCGCGTACCATTGCAGATGAGCATGGCGTCGTCCTCATGGACGCGACGACGGTTCTCCATATGCCGCTGTACGTCGAGCTTATGCGCCGCGCGGAGTCGGGTGAATTCGGCCGCTTGCGCCTGGCACAGGTGAATTTCGGAAGCTTCCACGATTACGAGGATGTGTCAAACCGCTTCTGGAACCGCAATCTCGCGGGTGGTGCCATGCTCGACATCGGCGTGTACGCACTCTCCGTCGCCCGTTTGTTCATGGAGAGCCAACCGAACGAGGTCGTATCACTCGCCAATCTGTTCGAGACGGGAGTGGACGAGGAGAGCGGATTCGTGACGCGCAATGCACAGGGCCAGCTCGGTGTGTTCTCCTTAAGTATGCACGCCAAGCAGCCTAAGCGCGCGACCCTGTGTTTCGACGACTGCTATATCGAGGTCATGGCGTATCCACGCGCCGATCGCGCCGTGATCACCTGGACGGCGGACGGGCATCGCGAGGAAGTCAAGGCGGGCGTTGAGGCCTACGCGCTTTGCTACGAGGCGGCCGACCTTGAGAGCGCCGTCGCTGGAGACGCCTCCAAGCTCAAGCTCATCGATGTCGCCTCCGATGTCATGAAGACCATGACGCGGCTGAGGGCGGATTGGGGCGTCGTGTACCCCGAGGAGGAGTAGGCGCATATGCTTGCCGACGATCGACTCAACGCCATTGTGCGGATGGTAACCGAAGCGGGGTCCATGAGCGTTGCGGACCTCGCCGAGGCCCTGGATGTGACGGCATCGACCATTCGTCGAGATTTGCAGACCCTCGATCGGGTGCATCGTTTGGCGAAGGTTCACGGCGGAGCGACGAGTCTCGAGCGGGCGCATATCGCGCGTGACCTCACCATACCCGAGCGAAGCGGACTGCATGTCGATGACAAACGGGCCATCGTGCGAGCGGCTGCGTGCCTGATCGAGCCGGGTTCGTTCGTCTACATCGATTCGGGGTCGACGACGCTGCAACTCGTATCATGCGTCCCCGCCGATGCCGACGTCGCTTACGTCACGAATTCGGTAGGACATGCCCGCCGCTTGATGGAGCGGGGATGCCGCGTGATGGTGACGGGCGGCGAGCTCAAGCCGGAGACCGAGGCGCTCGTGGGGCCCGATGCGACCGCGATGCTGGCGCGTTATCGGTTCGCATGCGGCTTTTGGGGTGCCAACGGCATAAGCAAAAAGCACGGCATGACCTCGCCCGATCCATTGGAGGCCGAGGTCAAGCGTGTGGCGATGGGACAGGCCTCGAGACGCTACGTGCTTGCCGATGCGAGTAAGTTCGGCATGGAGGCAGCGGTGAGCTTCGCCACGCTCGACGATGCGGAGATCATCACCGCCGGCGACGTACCCGACGAGTATGCTCACCTGTCAAATCTCGTGCGCGTGTAGGGGATTCGAGGAGATAGGCTCTACTCGACGCCCTGGAAGAGGCATCCTGAGCTTGATCCGGGCATGCGCTTGTCGGGCGTGCGGCCTGCGAGCGCGGCGTCGAGCGCCCGCTTGGCGCGCGCGACGCCGCAGGCGAGCTCGTCTGCGTCCATGAGGGTGCCGTCGACCAGGAATCTCGTGACACCCGCGTGCAAAAGCGCCGGGATCTGGGGAGTGGCGTCCAAGGCGACGCCGTCGTACAGGTGGCTGCGACCGTTGAGGCCCGTGCGTACGGGGAGCAGGCGTCCGTCGATATTCTTAAGCTTGAAGTCGCGCGTGCGCAGGCGGCAGTTCGCGCAATCGTGGATGCAGGCGCCCGTAACCTGTAGGATGCAGTGCTCGCTCGTCATGACGCGCGGCGCGCCGAGGACCATGAGGCCGAGCTCCATGCTGCCGCGATGGGGTGCGATGCGCTCGATTTCGGCAAGCGTAAGTTCGGGGGAGAGCCATGCACCCGCGGCACCGCGCTCGGCCAGCGCCCGCATGCACGCCACGTTGTGGACGGGGATGCAGCTGCGGAGTTCGACGGATGTGCCGCGCTCGGCGCCGAGAGCGAATTCTGAGATGGTGGCCACGGCGACAGGGCTCCCCGGCAAAATCCAAGGGTCGAGGCGCTCGTGGTCCATCTGACGGGAGACCTCGTCGAGCACGGGGATGATGCCGCGCTCGCATCCATCGACGGGGGAGAGTCCCGCGGCGAGCAGGTCGTCGACGGACATGTACATGCGGGTCGCACCGGCAGCGCGCGCGGCGGCCGCATGGTCGGTCGAGGTGACGAGCGCGCAGATCTCCGGGCTTGTGTTCGGGGCCGGTGCGCATTTGGCGTCATCGCGGGACGGGGCTGACGCAGAATTCGAGAGGCTTGGGTCGACGCGCTCAGGAGCGACAGCCAAGCAAGAATCAGCGGTAATCGCAATTGCCGCGAAATCGAGCGGAGCGCCGCTGCGCCGACGATCGAACGGGGTGAGGATGGCGCGCTCGAGCGCTTCGCACGCTGCCGCGCGCACTTTGTGCACGGCGGAGAAGCCCATACCGCAACCCTCATCGAGCTGAATATCGAAGGACACAGCCTCGAAGGGGGAGGAGCCCATACGGCCCACGTGCTCGATAAGGTCCTCTGCGGTGACTGCCTTGGTTCGCGCGGGCTCGACGATGAAACCCTCGGCGCGACCGATGATCGAGGGGTCGTCGGCGCAGCTCAACTCGACGGCGAAGGGCTCGCCGATGCGGGAGATGACACGGCCGTCGACCGCGCGTTTGCGAGCGACGGGCCGTTTGAGTGCCGCCTCGGCGGCATCGAGGGCGGCTTGACTACGGATGAGGCGCACGCGGGCGCCCGCGGGCATGGGGCGCGCCGTGCGGCACTCGATGACGTCGTCTGCGCACGCGTCGTCGGGGGCGAGGGCGGTGAGGAACTGGTCGAACTCGTCATCGTGGCGGAGCTCGAGCAAATCACCCTTGCCGACCGGCTCGGAAAGGCGCAGGCGGGTCCATGCGGCGCGCCGGCGCTTGTCGTCGGGCTTGAGGCCCTTTGTGTTGCCGAGCGGTTTGCTGCCGAGGACCTCGCCTACGATCTGGCCGCGGTTATTCGAGCGCTCATAGCTCATCATCTCGTCGCCCGAGCGCCCCTCTTGATACTCGGTGGTGAAGTCGCGATTGAAGCAGCGCTTGAGCTGGCGATAGCGCGCCTGCGCGGTCTCTTCCAAGATCTCGCGGCCCGTGAGGATGTCGTCGAGCTGCGCGCGGTAGGCGCTCACGATGGAGTGCACGTAGTCGGGGGCCTTCATGCGCCCCTCGAGCTTCAGCGCATGCGCCCCGGCGTCGAGCAGACGGGGCAGCATGTCGGCCGTGCAGGTGTCACGCGGGCAGAGCGCTCGCTCGCGCCCGGGCTTGGACCAGGAGCGACCCGTTTCATCAATGAGCTCGTAGGGCAGCCGACAGGGCTGCGCGCAC
Organism: uncultured Collinsella sp.; assembly: GCF_959026545.1. Lineage (NCBI taxonomy): Bacteria > Bacillati > Actinomycetota > Coriobacteriia > Coriobacteriales > Coriobacteriaceae > Collinsella > uncultured Collinsella sp. The sequence goes on along the minus strand of NZ_CAUFLV010000001.1, from coordinate 7,804 downwards.
ATGCCGCGGTTAGCCGAGCGCCCTCGGGAGGTGAAGCTGGAAAGGAGGCAAACGCCCGAGTAGCAAAAGCAGATGGCGCCGTGGGAGAACACCTCGAGCTCGATGTCCACCGCGTCGTGGATCGCGGCGATCTCGTCAACAGAAAGCTCGCGGGAGAGCGTGACGCGGTCCGCACCTGCGGCCTTGCACCAGGCGGTTCCGCGGGCGTCGTGAATGTTCGCCTGCGTGGAGATGTGCGTCTCCACCTCGGGCATGAGGCGGCGGATCTCGAAGAACAGCCCCCAGTCCTGGATGATGAAGGCATCGGCGCCGAGCCTCCAACAGCGCTCGACGAGCGCCAGAGCTTGCGACATCTCCTCGTCCTTGATGACGATGTTAACCGTCACGTACACGCGCGCGCCCGCCAAGTGCGCCGCCCGACAGGCGGCCTCGAACGTCTCGTCAGTGAAGTTATCGGCCTTGCGACGCGCATTGAACGACCCCATGCCGCAGTAGATGGCGTCGGCCCCGGCCGCCAGTGCCGCGTAAAACGGCTCCGGTCCGCCCGCAGGTGCCAGCAATTCAGGTTTGGAAGAATAGGAACGCATAGGGACTCCTGGAATAAAATGAATGCTCGATAAGTATACCTATACGGATTTGTGGATTTAGCTGCATACATCAAGTTGCGGTCGCATTCCGTCTCATATAGGCGTATAGTAACGACTGTTTTGTCGGCTCCTGCCGCGATTCGTCATGCCGCGAACAGCCAGATGCGGTGTTGATGGCAGCAGGAGGCACGAGGCTAACCCACGAGGCCAACCCCGTGCTTAAAACCCCAGTGAGGAGTGAAAATGGCTGAGGAGAAGTACATTCCCCGTCTCAAGACCAAGTACAACAACGAGGTCAAGCAGCTCATGCAGGACAAATTCCAGTATGAGAACGTCATGATGATCCCCAAGTTCGAGAAGATCGTCGTGAACATGGGTGTCGGCGAGGCCGCCACCGATTCCAAGGCCATCGACGGCGCCGTCCGTGACCTTCGCGTCATCACCGGTCAGCAGCCCATGGTCACCCGTGCCCGCAAGTCCATCGCTTCCTTCAAGCTTCGTGCCGGCATGCCCATTGGCGCCAAGGTCACCCTGCGCGGCGACCGCATGTGGGAGTTCTTCGATCGCCTGACCTCCATCGCGATCCCCCGTATCCGCGACTTCCGCGGCATTTCCGCCAAGTCCTTCGACGGCCGCGGTAACTTCTCCATGGGCGTTACCGAGCAGCTCATCTTCCCCGAGGTCGACTTCGACTCCGTCGACCACACCCGTGGTATGGACATCACCATCGTCACCACCGCCAAGACCGACGAAGAGGCGAAGGCCCTTCTCGACGCCTTCGGCTTCCCGTTCAAGAAATAGGTTCTTAAAGCCCCGGGGTCCACAGGCGGTGCGCGAGGAGCACGTGCCGCCTGTCCGAGGCGCATATAAACGTATGTGAGGAGGAAATAAGTGGCTAAGACATCGATGATCGTCAAGTGCAATCGCAAGCAGAAGTTCTCGACCCGCGAGTACACGCGCTGCCAGCGCTGCGGCCGTCCGCATTCTGTGTACCGTAAGTTCGGCCTGTGCCGTGTCTGCTTCCGCGAGCTGGCGCTCAAGGGCGAGCTTCCCGGCATCAAGAAGGCCAGCTGGTAAGTCACTGCCAGCGCGCGCATCGACCATTGAGGTTGATTGCGTGCAAGGAAGACGTGTCCTATAGGCTTTCCCGCTACGGGTGGGGGAGTACCGAGGACATGGACTCATCAAGAACGAAGGAGAATCCACATGAATCTCACCGACCCGATCGCAGATATGCTCACGCGCATTCGCAACGGCAATGCTGCGAACAAGGCCGAGGTCTCGATGCCGAGCTCCAAGAAGCTCGTCGAGATCGCTCGAGTCATCTACGAGGAGGGCTACATCGAGGGCTACACCGTTGAGGACACCGCCCCCGCCAAGACCCTTCACATCACCCTTAAGTACGGTCCCAAGAAGGCCAAGGTCATCAACGGCATCAAGCGCTACTCCAAGCCTGGTCTGCGCAAGTACGCCGGCGTGAAGGACCTTCCCCGCGTCCGCGGCGGCCTCGGTACCGCCATTGTTTCCACCAGCCAGGGTGTCATGGCCGACCGCGATGCTCGCAAGAAGGGCATCGGCGGCGAGGTCGTCGCCCTCATCTGGTAATTCGCTTAGGCGAGTAGAAGGAAAGGAGAACACCGTGTCTCGTATCGGTAAGAAGCCTGTCCAGATTCCCGCCGGAGTCGAAGTGGCAGTTGACGGCACGCACGTGTCCGTGAAGGGCCCCAAGGGTACTCTTGAGGCTGATTTCTATGAGAAGCTCACCATCGAGGTGGCCGACGGCGTGCTGACCGTCTCCCGTCCCGACGACGAGCGTGAGACCCGCGCCCGCCACGGCCTCACCCGCGCCCTGATCCAGAACATGGTCACCGGCGTTTCCGAGGGCTACACCAAGGTCCTCGAGCTCGCTGGCGTTGGCTACCGTGTCCAGCTCAAGGGTAAGGATCTGGATCTGTCCCTGGGTTACTCCCACCCGGTGATTTACACCGCCCCCGAGGGCATCACCTTCGAGTGCCCGGACAACACCCACATTCACGTCAAGGGCATCAACAAGCAGCAGGTCGGCCAGGTTGCCGCCGAGATCCGTGGCAAGCGTCCGCCGGAGCCTTACAAGGGCAAGGGCATCCACTACCTGGGCGAGCACATCCGTCGCAAGCTCGGCAAGGCCGCTAAGTAGTAGAGCGCTTCCACGTCGTAAGACCAGCACCCCGTCAGGTGCTGGCAGGACTTCATAAGGAGTTTCACATGAACAAGCAACAGGCAAAGCGCGCCGGCCTCAAGCGTCGTCAGCGCCGTGTCCGCGGCAAGATCTTTGGCACGCCCGCCCGTCCGCGTCTTCGCGTCGTGCGCTCCAACGCCAATATCTACGCCATGATCGTTGACGATACCAAGGGTCACACCCTCGTCTCCGCCTCCACCCTCGAGGCCGAGTTCAAGGGCACCACGACCAGCAACAAGGAGGCTGCCGAGAAGGTCGGTAAGCTCGTGGGCGAGCGCGCCCTCGCTGCCGGCATCAAAGCCGTTTCCTTCGACCGCGGTGGCCGCATCTACCACGGTCGCGTCAAGGCCCTCGCCGACGGTGCCCGCGCCGCCGGTCTCGAATTCTAGGAGGTAAGAGCATGGCTCGTAACCAGCAGAAGCAGCAGCGCGAGGCCTCCGAGTTCGAGGAGCGCGTCGTTTTCATCAACCGCGTCGCCAAGACCGTCAAGGGCGGTCGTCGCATGAGCCTCGTGGCCCTCGTGGTCGTGGGCGACGGCAAGGGCAACGTTGGTCTTGGCATGGGTAAGTCCGCCGAGGTGCCGCTGGCAATCTCCAAGGCTTCCATCGACGCCAAGAAGAACATGTTCCACGTGCCCGTCACCGCTGAGGGCACCATTCCTCACGACGTCCAGGGCGAGTTCGGTGCTGCGAGCATCATCATGCGCCCCGCTGTCGAGGGTACCGGTGTTATCGCCGGTGGCGCCGTGCGTCCTCTGTTCGAGCTCGCCGGCATCAAGAACATCCTGTCCAAGTCTCTCGGTTCCGACAACGGCCTCAACATCATCAAGGCTGCTGCCGAGGGCCTCAAGCAGCTCTCCAGCCCCGAGGATGTCGCCGCCCGCCGCGGTCTCACCGTCTCCGAGATGTTCATCGGCAAGAAGGAGAACTAGGCATGGCTACCATCAAGATCAAGCAGGTTCGCAGCATTAACGGCTGCAAGGAGGATCAGCGTCGCACTGTTCGCGCCCTCGGCCTGCACCGCATCAACGACACGCGCGAGATCGCTGACAACGAGAGCGTCCGCGGCATGATCTTCAAGGTCAAGCACCTCGTTGAGATTGTAGAGGAGTAACAATGCAGCTTCATGATCTTACGCCGGCTGCCGGGTCCACCCACAGCCGTAAGCGCGTCGGTCGCGGCAATTCCGGCAAGGGCGGTACCTATGCCGGCCGTGGCCTGAACGGCCAGGGCTCCCGTTCCGGCGGCACCAAGGGCGCCGGCTTCGAGGGCGGCCAGACCCCGCTCGCGATGCGCCTCCCGAAGCTCCCCGGCTTCAAGAATCCCCGTCGCATCGAGTACACCGCGGTGAACGTCTCCACGCTCGAGGTCAAGTTCGAGGACGGTGCCGTCGTCGATGGTGCATCCCTCAAGGCCGCTGGTATCACCAAGTCCGAGTTCGAGCCCGTCAAGGTGCTCGGCAACGGCGAGGTTTCCAAGAAGCTCACGGTCAAGGTCGACAAGATCTCCGCTTCCGCGAAGGCTAAGATCGAGGCCGCTGGAGGAAAGGTCGAGCTTCCGTGCTAACTGGTTTGAAGAACACCTTCCGCATCAAGGAACTCCGCGGGAAGATTCTTTTTACCATCGCTATGCTCGTCGTGTACCGTATCGGTGCACACGTTCCGGTGCCCGGCATCCCCTTCCAGGGGATGTCGGCCCTTTTTACATCCGCCGGTGACACCTTCGCCAGCGGTGCGATGGCCCTGCTGAATCTTTTCTCGGGCGGCGCGCTTTCCTACGTGTCCGTCTTTTCGCTGGGTATCATGCCCTACATCACCAGCTCGATTGTCTTGCAGATGCTTCAGGCCGTTGTGCCCAGCCTGCACGAGTTGGCTCGTGAGGGCGAGGTCGGTCAGACCAAGATCACCCAGTACTCTCGTTACCTCACCCTGGCCCTCGCGCTCTTGAACGCCATTGGATACCTGTTCCTCTTCAAGAGCTTTGGTATCCAGTTCGCCGGCGCCGATGCTCCCGAGATCATCTTCGACATCATGATCGTGGGCACGCTCGTCGCGGGCGCCATGCTCATCATGTGGATTGGTGAGCTCATCACCCAGCGCGGGATCGGCAACGGCATGAGTCTCATCATCTTCGCCAACATCATGGCGGGGCTTCCCCAGGCGATCATCCAGTCCATGGATGGCGGCAACGTTGCCATTATCACCACGCTCGTCATCGTCGTGGTGATCCTGTGCGTCATCCCCTTCATCGTGTACCTCGAGCGCGGCCAGCGTCGTATCCCGGTGCAGTATGCCAAGCGCGTCGTGGGTCGTCGTATCATGGGCGGTCAGTCCACGTACCTGCCCATCAAGGTGAACACCGCGGGTGTCATCCCGATCATCTTCGCGAGCGCCCTGCTCTACTTCCCGGCTCAGCTCGCCGTGTTCTTCCCCAACGTGGGTTGGATGCAGACCTTTGCCGGCGCGCTCTCGAGCGGCTGGATCAACTGGATCCTCAATGTCGTCCTCATCGTGTTCTTCGCGTACTTCTACACGTCCATGGTGTTCAACCCGGACGAGACCGCCGAGAACCTCAAGAAGCAGGGCGGCTTCATTCCTGGTGTTCGCCCCGGCAAGCAGACGGCGCATTACATCAAGAACGCCCTCAACAAGATCACGCTTCCCAGTGCGGTCTTCCTGGCCCTCATCGCCATCGTTCCCTCGATTGTGTTCTCGTTCACCAACAACGCGCTCATCCAGGCCTTCGGCGGCACTTCGGTGCTCATCATGGTCGGCGTTGTGCTCGATACCATCGACAAGGTCGAGAGCCAGCTCAAGATGTACGACTACGACGGTTTCTTCAAATAGGCCTCTAAGGAGTCTTTTATGAACATCGTGTTGTTGGGCGCCCCTGGCGCCGGTAAGGGTACGCAAGCCCAGCGTCTTGTTGCCGATTATGGTGTGGCGCATATCTCCACGGGCGACCTGCTTCGCGCTGCCGTCAAGGCTCAGACTGAGCTTGGCGTTGCTGCCAAGAAGTACATGGACGCCGGAGAGCTCGTTCCCGATCAGCTCGTGATCGACCTGGTCAAGGAGCGCCTTGCTGCCGACGATGCGCAGAAGGGCTTCATCCTCGACGGATTCCCGCGCAACACGACGCAGGCCGTGACGCTCGATACCGAGCTTTCGGCTATGGGTCGCGAGCTCGATGGCGCGCTTTTAGTCGATGTTCCCGCCGAGGTCATCGTCGATCGCCTCTCTTCTCGTCGCACCTGCCGCGATTGCGGTTACACCGCAGGTCCCGATACCGCCGTGTGCCCCAAGTGCGCAGGCGAGATGTATCAGCGCGATGACGACAAGCCCGAGACCATCAAGAACCGTCTTGATGTCTACCAGAAGAACACCAGCCCGCTCGTGGAGTACTACCGCGGCCAGGGCATCCTCAAGGTCGTCGATGGCGATCGTGATATCGACGTGGTGTATGCGGATGTGAAGGCTGAGCTCGGTCTATGATCAAGATCAAATCTGCCGCCGATATCGAGCAGATGAAGAAGGCCGGAGCTCTGTCCAAGATGGCGCTCCGGCAGGTCGGCTCGATGATTCGACCTGGCGTTTCGACGTTTGAACTCGATCAGCTTGCCGAGCAGATCATCCGCATGCACGGCGGCACGCCCGCCTTCAAGGGCTACGGCGGTTTCCCCGGGTCCATTTGCGCTTCGCTGAACGACGCGGTTGTTCACGGCATTCCCAATCCCGACGTCATCCTGCGCGAGGGAGACATCATCTCGATTGACACCGGCGCGATCGTTGACGGTTGGGTGGGGGATAACGCTTGGACGTTTTACGTTGGCAATCCCAGCACCGAGGCAAAGGGCCTGTGCGAATGCACGCTCGACTGCCTTAAGGCGGCAATCGAGCAGGCCGTTCCCGGAAACCATATCGGAGACGTGGGGCATGCTGTTCAGTCGCTCGCCGAGAGCAATGGCTATGGAGTCCTTCGTGACTACGTGGGCCATGGTGTTGGTCGCGCTATGCACGAGGATCCCAACGTGCCGAATTATGGCAAGAAGGGTCGTGGTGTGAAGCTCCAGGCTGGCATGGTCATCGCCATTGAACCTATGATCACACTTGGCTCCAACCGCGTGCACACCGGTTCCGATGGCTGGCTCGTGTCGACCGACGACGGCCTGCCCGCGGCGCACTACGAGAACACGGTCGCCATCACCAACGACGGCCCTGTGATCCTCACGCAGGATGCACAAGGCCCATGGTGTCCCATGACCGGCGGTTCAATGTAACCGCCCGTCCCTGGGCTTTCCTATATCATCCGCTGCTCGGGCAGTCCTCTTCGCACGAAGGCCCCACTGGGGCCTTCGGCTCATGCGGAACTCGCATCGGACGATATGGGAAAGCCCAGGGACTACGGTACCTTGGCAGCCCGACGGGGCGGGCCCGTATGGTCCGCCGCGAGTTCCGCATGAACAGAAGGCCACTAAATGTGGCCTTCGTCGTGAGCAGGACTGCCTGAGCGCCGGACCATACGGGCCCGCCCCGTCGGGCTGCCGGTGGGACAAAATATTTGTGGAGCGATTGGGAATTTCCCTTTCGCCTGTTTAGCATGTAGTAACATGCACTGTTGCTGTCGTTTTCGAGAGAAAGATGATGCACGTGAAGAAGGAAGACGCCATCGAGCTTGAGGGCACGGTCACCGAGCCGCTGCCGAACGCCATGTTCCGCGTTGAGCTTGAGAACGGTCATTCGGTTCTCTGTTCCATTTCGGGCAAGATCCGTATGAACTACATCCGTATTCTGCCGGGTGACAAGGTCGTTGTGGAGCTCTCTCCCTATGATCTGACCCGCGGTCGCATCACCTATCGTTATAAGTAACGACCATTCGCACGTATTCGAACCGGAAGGGAGTGCTCTGCCCCGTAAGGTTCGATACATGCTTCCAGCCATTCGTTATTAACGCCTGCGGCTGGGCGAGTAGATAACATTCCACCTTGTAGCTTGAGCACTACC